>JAHFBE010000007.1:0-41610 GCA_023250205.1 Candidatus Melainabacteria bacterium
ATAACCCTCTTCAAGCTTTTTCACCATAAGCAAAATAGACTCAATAGGATAAGTACCATCTGCATCAGTAATAGCAATTATTTCACCAGTAGCAGCTAAAATCCCTTTTTTTATAGAAAATCCATATCCTTTGTTATAAGGATTTCTAACTAACTTAATATCTTTCCTATTCTTTAAAATCTCATAAGTACCATCAAATGATCCATCATCAACAACTACAATTTCGTGTATTGTCTTTCCAAGTAAAAAGTTAATCTCATCTATTGTTTTTTCAATAGCATTTCTTTCATTAAAACAAGGAATTACAAGTGAGATCTTTTCCATATCTTTAGAATTATAAACCGACTTCCCTTTAATTTTGCTCACTTATATCTCCCTTGGCAAGCCACGGAGTATTACGCTTCGCTCAAATAACAGAAAATACAAATAGATAAGTGTCATAGGTATTATCAATTACTTAAATAGCTGAAATTAACTGAAAATATTATCAGGGTTAAGTAATACACAAATGTTAGAATATTCTCATTAACATGGGCAATAAACATAAAAAACTAAATGTTGCATTAATTGGACTTGGTTATTGGGGCCCAAAAGTCCTAAACGCAATAGTTCAAAATCCTTCAATTAATGTCAAGTATCTTTGTGACCTAAAAAAAGAACGAGTTCAAACATATTTAAATATTTACCCAAACATAAAAGAAGCAAAAGACATAGACGAAGCCATTAATGACAAAGAAATAGATGCCATAGTAATAGCAACGCCTACCTCAACACATTATGAGTTAGCAAAGCGCTCGCTTGAAGCAGGGAAACATGTCTTAGTTGAAAAGCCAATAACTGAAAATGCAAAACAAGCCCTTGAGTTATGTCTTCTTGCTGAATCAAAAAAGCTTATATTAATGGTGGATCATATTTATCTGTTTAATGGTGCCACACTGAAAATTAAAGAACTCATCGATAATGGATCTCTTGGAAATCTTTACTATTTAGATGCTGTAAGAGTTAATTTAGGACTATTTCAACATGATTCAAATGTAATATGGGATTTGGGTCCACATGATATTTCCATTATAGATTTCCTGGTCGGTCAAATGCCAAAATCTGTAATCGCAGTAGGAACAAGTCATGTCCAACCATATAAAAGAACTAAACAATTTGAAGAAATAGCTTATATCACCCTTCTTTATGAAAATAATTTTATTGCACACGTTCATTTAAATTGGTTATCTCCAGTAAAAGTAAGAAGGATCCTAATTGGTGGTGATAAGAAAATGGTCGTCTGGAATGATTTATTACCCGACGAAAAAATTAAAATCTATGACCATGGTTTAGAAATAGTTGAAGAACAGCAAAAATACGAAGCACTTGTAAATTACAGATTAGGAGATATATTAACCCCAGCAATTGATAGAGAAGAACCATTAAAAAAATTAGTTTCAAGTTTTATACAATCTGTACAGAGCGGAGAATGTAAAGTTAGTAACGGTTATTCAGGTTACAGGGTTATAAGCATTATCGAAGCTTGTCAAAGATCCATTGATAATGGCTTTAGAGAGGTAAATTTAGATGAAGTTCAAAAGGATTTTGCACTTATCAATAGATGATTTAAGATTTGATAGTTTAAGTGCTTCTCCCAATAAATCATATTTAAAAAAGTATTGGCTGGATAAGCTTCCTAGTACCCCGAATATTGATTATTTTGCAAATAATGGGATTCTATTTTCTAGAAATTATTCAACTGCCCCATTTACCCCACCATCACATGCCAGTATGCTCACTGGCACATATCAAAACAAGCATTTTGTAAGGCCTTTTCTCGGGACACAACTATCAGATTCCATAAAAACAATATTTGAACACTTAGAAGAACAAAATTTTCATACAATTAGTGCTATTGATTTTAAAGATATTTTTGAACTTAACAACTTACTTCGTGGCTCTAAAGAAACAATAATAAAAGATGATGAAAAAGTTGTTAATGCTTTACTTAACAGGAAGAATGAAAATGTTTATTTATTCATGCACATTGGTGATGTACATCCTCCTTATGGAGAATCATTTTACCCTCCAAGTAAAGAATATAATGAGAGCTTTTATGAAGATTATGAACTACTTGCAAAAGAATTAAACATTAACTTTGAGCCATTTAGAGATAGCTCTGGAAAAATCAATAGAGGGAATTTAATTGCTTTAAGTAATCAAGTCAGAATCTATTGTGAAGAAAACATGCTTTCTGATGTTGTACAGTTTCCCAGATATTTAAATGGAATCAATAAATTTGACAGAGGTAGATTTAAAGAATTCATTGACACCTTAAAAACAAACAATCTCCTAGACTCAAGTACCTTATTAATTATTACTTCAGATCACGGGCAAACAATAATTAACTCAGATAAAACCGCAACTGCAGAGAATAAAAAGAAATTAATGAAATTTGATCATGGTGAAACCGTTATTGAAGAAGTACTAAGAGTCCCTTTGATTTTTTATTCACCTTCAATCAAATCTACTAACAATTTGTCAGATACCCTTACAAGCGTTGTAGATATTGTTCCTACTATACTAGATTTTCTTGAAATCCAAAACAACGATCTTGATGGTACCTCACTTAAACAAATTATTTTAGGTGAAGAAAATGCTATTAGCAAGGAAAAAAGAACAGTATATGCTGAAGCATGGTTTCATGATAGAAAAGAGCTTAGTACTTATTTGAAAAAAGCTTCAAGCTTGGGTCACATTCCAAACGAACCATACAATACTTTTTTATTCCAACAAACGATAGTAAATAGCGATTATAAGCTTGTAAGAACAAACCAAACAGAAGACTCCATCGAAGAGAAAGATCAGTTATTTAATATTTCAAATGATCCATATGAATCCTTTAATCTGCTCAAAACATTAAAGTTACCCAGATATAACTCCTCTTGGGACATAATCGAAGCTATATATAAAGATCTTAAAGATAAATTATCAAAATATAATACTCACTTATCTGAGAATAGAGATCCTCACTCTGTTTATAAAACTAAAGAGGAAATACAATTAATCGAAGAGAGATTAGCTGCATTAGGTTATATTGAATAATTTTTTATACTTTATGAAAACTGAAACGAAAACAATACCATTCTCAAAACCATATTTCTCACAAGAAGAATTAGATGCACTTAAAGGACCTATTCAATCTGGTTGGGTTACCCAAGGAATTGAAGTAGAAAAATTTGAAGAAAGCTTATCTAAGCTTTGCGGTGTTAAATATGCAATTAGCGTAAACTCAGGTACTAGTGCTTTACATTTAAGCTTAATAGCTCACAATATTGGTGAAAATGATGAAGTCATTTGTCCATCATACAGCTTCATAGCAACAGCTAATTCAATTAAACTTGCAGGTGCTACACCAGTTTTCGTAGATGTAGACATTAATACATCAAATATGACCACGGAATTAGTTGAAAAGCATATAACAAAAAAAACAAAAGCATTAATGCTTGTTCATCAGTTTGGTTTACCAGTGGATCTGGATGGTTTTAGAGATTTAGCAAATAGACATAAGCTCATCCTTATACAAGATGCAGCTTGTGCAATCGGTTCAACCTATAAAAATAAATCTTTGAGTACTTGGGGAGATATTTCCTGTTTAAGTTTTCATCCAAGAAAGATAATTACTACTGGTGAAGGAGGAGCCGTCCTTACTGATAATCTTGATATTGCAAAAAGAATAAGAGAGCTAAGATCCCATGGTGCTTCTTCATCAAACAAGAACAAAGATAATAAACTTTTTGCTAAACACGATGAGTACTATTCATATGGCTATAATTACCGATTAAGTGATCTTAATGCCGCTGTAGGAAATGTACAATTAAAAAAATTGGATGAGATTATTTCCAGAAGGATTGAGATTGCACTCAGGTATATAGCTAACTTAGCAAAATATAAAAATGAAATTGCGATGCCAACAATACCTAACAATTCCAATCCAAATCATCAAACTTTTCAGATTAGAATTTTAGCTGGGAGAGAAAAGAGAGATTCCTTAATTTTAACGTTAGCTGATTCCGGAATATCAACAAGACCTGGAATACCCCCAATTCACAAACAAATAGCCTATTCTAAACTGCCAGAATATAAAAATATTTCCTTACCAAACACAGAACTCCTATCTGAACAAGGGCTATGTTTACCTGTGTTTCATGATCTAAGCATAGACGATCAGAAATATATAATACAAAAATTAATCGAGAATCTAGAATAGATCAAAATGAAAATATCAATAATTACACCTGTATACAACGAAGAAGAAAATCTAGATGTTTTTTATGAACGGATAAAAGAAACATTTAAAACTCTATCAAAAACTCTAACTCAGCCAATTGAAGAAGAAATTATTTTCATTGATGATGGCAGTACAGATTTATCATTTCAAAAAATCAAAGGACTAGCAAAAATAGATAAAAATATAAAAGGAATTTCTTTAAGTAAAAATCATGGTAGTCATACTGCTATTTCTGCTGGTTTATCAAAAGCTACTGGCGACGCAACAATAATAATTGCTGCAGATCTACAAGATCCTCCAGAACTTATTGTTGAGTTTGTAAAAAAGTGGAGAGAAGGAGCACAAATAGTTTGGGGGAAAAGAGCTAAATATGAAAAAAGTTTATTAAGAGCCTGCGTCAATAAAATCTTCTACACTCTTGTTAAAAACTTAGCCATAAAAACTTATCCTTCTACAGGAACAGGATCCTTTTGTTTAATAGATAGAAAAATATATCAAAACTTAAACAGACATTTAGAGCATAATCGAGTAACATTTGGTTTAATTGCTTATCAAGGTTACAAACAAGATTATGTTGAATATGATCGATTCAAGAGAGAGAGAGGCAGCTCAGGATGGGACATAAGCAAACTAATAAAAGCTGGGCTTGATACATTCTTATCTTTCTCATATTTTCCAGTCCGATTTATGAGTATCATAGGAATAATTACTTTTGCTATAAGTACTTTAGGCATTATATACACCTTGTGGATCTGGTTAGCTGTTGGAGTAAAAGTACCAGGATGGACCACAATAATAATCCTAATGTGCATATTTAATGGTTTGCAGTTTTTAATGCTTGGCATATTAGGCGAATATCTATGGAGAGTTTCCGATGAAGTAAAATGCCGACCATTATATTTCATCCAGGATGTTACCGAAGAAAACTTAAATTAATAATATGCCTGAGACAAAAATAAAATTATCTAACGAGCAACAAAATTTTATTGACACTGCTATGAAAAGCAATTTTAACAATGTTAAGTTTATTAAAAACATTAATTATCAAGAGATTGCTCCTCCATTTATTAGGACATATCTACGCAGGTTCTTAGGACTTATTAATTCAACACAAAGAGATTCTATTAATAACTTCAATCTAACAAATTCAACAGATGCTAGCCTAGGTAAAAAAGAAAATATTTGGCCAAACAATAAAAAATGTGCCTTTATTTCTACCCATGATATTGATACAGCTTTTGGACAAGATTACATAGAGAATTATTTTGAGATTGAAAAAGAATTAAATGTAAGATCAACAAATTTTTGGGTGACTCATTTATACAAATTAAATCACAACTTCTTAAAACAAGCTTTTAATAATTCTTTTGAAATAGGGCTACATGACTATAATCACGACGGTAAATTGGCTATGTTAAATCAAGAGGAAATTAAAAATAGGATTTTTTTGTCTGGGGACTTTATAAAAGAGTATTCAGTAGAAGGTATTAGATCTCCAGGATTTTTAAGATCAATGAATTTTTACACTGTAATAAAAAAAATCTTTACCTATGATATGAGCATTGTTGACTATAGTTTTTTATTCCCTTACCCTGGAGACGGATGTAGAACATCACTACCTTTGCTTTTTGACAATTTAATTTTAATTCCATGTTCATTAATAAGGGATGGGGAAGCATTAGCTTTAGGATTAAGTCCAAAAGATATTCTTAATGCTTGGATTACAAAATACAATTGGTTAAAGTCTAAAAACAGTCTAATCGTCTTATTAACACACCCTGACAAAGGATTTTCTGGGAGAAAAGACATATTGAAAATCTATAAAGAATTCCTGAAGTATGTTACAAATGATTGTGAATGTTGGACTACTAATGGCAAAAAATTAACTGAATATTTGAACCAAAACAAGATAGATTTAATTCAGGCATCGAATTGTGGAGACACTGTTGAATAAAGAGAATAAAATTGAAAATGTTTTTCTAACTGGTGGAGCTGGATTTATTGGTTCTCACCTAACTGAAAAACTTATTAGTAATAATATTAAAGTCAAAATATTTGATAATTTACATCGTAATTCCATAAAATATACAAATATATTAAACAATCCTTTAGTAACATTTGTCCAAGGAAATATATTAGACACAGAGCTTCTTGAAAAAGAAATGCAGGGTTCAGATATGGTTATTCATATGGCTGCAATAGCGGGGGTTAGTAGTTATCATAAGTTTCCAGCATTAACAATTAAAACTAATTTAATTGGTGTATACAACGTACTTGAATCTATGCTTAAGAATAATATAACAAGAATTATTGATATATCTACAAGTGAAGTTTTTGGAGTAGAAGCAGAAGATGTAACCGAAGACAGTTATTTTAAGATTGGACCTCCGCAAGATAAAAGATGGAGTTATGCAGGAAGTAAAATTAGTGGAGAGCAATTAACCTTTAGCTATGCTGAGGAATACAAGTGGGTAGCTACAATAGTAAGACCTTTTAATATATATGGTCCAAGACAAACTGGCGAAGGTGCAATAAGTAATTTCTGTAAGAATATTTTATCTAATGAACAATTAACAATTGAAAACAATGGATCAGCCATACGAAGCTGGTGTTACATAAATGATTTTATTGATGCAATAATGTTAATAATTCAACATCCTCATAAAAGCAATGTAGAAGCTTTTAACATTGGTAATCCACAAGCAACAACCTCAAATATTGAACTAGCTAAACTACTCTTAAAAACAGCTCAAAATGGAAACCCTCTGGATGAAAAAGATAAAATTAGATTTGTACCTATGAAATACACTGAAATCAAAAGCAGATATCCTAATATTTCCAAAATACAAAAAATGTATAATTGGTCTCCAAAGGTTGGATTAGAAGAAGGAACAAAAAAAACCTTGAAATGGTTTGCTGAAAATAATGAAAAAAATTAGTGTTATAGGATTTGGGAAAATTGGACAAGCTGTTGCAGCTAATATACTAACTCACAATATTTCTGTTAATGCCATTGATACAAACATTGAACTATCTAAATCATTCAAAACAAATAAATTCATTTCTAACGAACCAGGCATTACAAAAATTCTTCTCAAGAATTTTCACAACAGAAATCTTAAGATTACAAATGATTACAGCAGTATTAAAAATAGTCAGGCAGTTATTGTTTGTATACCATTACTAATAACTGAATCAAAGAAAATTATCAAAGAAACATTCTTAGATTGTTTAAAAGATATTGCTCCTTTTTTATCCAACAAATGTCTGCTTTCAGTTGAAACTACAATACCAGTAGGGTTTTCAAGAAAAACAATTGTTCCTCTATTAGAAGGACTTGGGAAAAAGCATGGAGTAGATTTTTATTTAACTTATAGTCCAGAAAGAATTAAGAGTGGAACAATGCTTAATCAACTTTTAAAAAATCCTAAAATAATTGGTGGCATTGACAATAAAGCATTAGAAAAAGGTAAAGAAGTCTATAGTTTATTCTTTAATAATAAACGGCTCCAAGCAGTAAGTTCTATAGAATGCGCTGAAATGGTAAAGCTTGCAGGGATGGTATATAGAGACATAAATATTGCAATATCAAATCAATTAGCAGTATTCTCCCAAAAAGCAAACATAGACTATACTGAAGTTTTAAAACTAACAAATACTGATGGCGAAGCCTTCCTGTTAAATCCAGGGATTGGTGTTGGTGGACATTGCACCCCTGTATATCCATACTTCTTAATTGAAAACTTTAACGAAAAAGGATTAGACTTTACCTTAGCAAAAGAGAGTAGAAAGATTAATGACAAAATGGCAGCTTATGCAGTAAAGCTTATTGATGAAGATATAGAACAAAAGAAAGCGTTAATATTAGGACTTGGATTCCGCCCAGATGTTAAAGAAGATTCTTTTAGTACCTCTTACATCCTTCACAAAACTCTTAAAGAAAAGAATTATAAAGTCTTTTTACATGATCCTCTCTTTTCTAATCACGAAATTAAAGCCAAAAGATTTATTCCAATAAATGATATCTATTCAGCAAATGCAAAGGTAGTATTTTTAGTAACTAACCACTCAACATATACAAATATAAACTGGAAAAAGCTTAGAAAAAGTGGTTGTGATTGTTTTGTTGACGGACGTAATTCATTTGATAAAAAGATTGTAGAGTCAGCAGGAATTAAATATGTTGGGATTGGCAAATAAAACTGTATCTAAATTAATTTAAGTCCCTTATTATTTTTCACATAGCGTCTTTTACAACTCACACAGAATAAAGAGTTTGCTTTAGCTTTTAAAAGTTTAGAACATACACAAACATAAGAATGATGTTTTGCTGGTACACCAGTAACTAAAGTAAAATCCGGAACATCTTTTGTAACTACAGCACCAGCACCAATCATTGAATATTTCCCAATAACTATATCTGATAGTATCGTACAGTTAGCTCCAAGACTTGCTCCTTCATTAACAAGGGTTTTACTTAGCTCAAAGTCTGGTTTTATATTTTTTACTCTTGGCTTTAAATCATTTGTAAAAACAGCATTTGGTCCTACAAAAACATTGTTTTTAATTTCAACTCCATCCCATATTGAAACATTGTTTTTTACAACGACATTATCACCAATTTTTGAATTAGCTTCAATAAAACAGCCATTTCCTATATTGCAGTTTTTTCCAATCTTAGCCCCCTTCATAACATGCACATAAGCCCAAATTCGCGTGTTATTACCTATTGAATTTGATTCAATTATCGCAGTCTTGTGAGCAAAGTATCTTTTTTTATTTTTTTTCATTCCTTTAACAAGTTAATAATCTATTATAATTGAAATACTTATGATTATTACACCAAGTGCAACTATAGATAAGGACTTTACCATGATTAATACTGGTAAGGCCTTAAACCTGGTCAGCAATTTATCTATTGTAATCCCTTCATATAATAGCTCCAAAACAATAACAAAACTTATTGAATCAATATCAAATTCAAAAGAAAAACCCTATGAGGTAATTCTTGTAGATGATCATTCCTCTGATAATTCAATGAAAACAATCATTGCAAATTATCCTTGGATTAAAGTTATAAAATTAAATAAAAATTCTGGTCCTTCCCGCGCTAGGAATATTGGTTCTGTTATTGCAAATAAAGAAATTATCTTTTTCCTTGATTCTGATGTCGTGCTAACACCTAATGCCATAGGAGTTATTGAAGAAAGACACCGAAAAAATCCTGAAATCGCTGGATTACAAGGTAGATATCATTGGGAAGCAGCAAATCCAGCCTTATTTCCAAGCTATAAAGCTCTGGTTAACCATTTTTGGTTCTTCAATACAAGTACAAAGACTGAGGTCAATTTCTTAGTAACCTATGCATGCACAATTAAAAAAAATATTTTGTTTGAAACGGGTGGTTTTAATGAAATGTACAAAGGAGCTGATGTAGAAGACTATGAGCTTGGTTATAGGATTAGCGAAAAATATATCTTATTGCATGAACCAGAGCTTGAAGTTTACCATCACTTCCCCGGATTTTTAAAAAATACAAAGAACTATATTGAACGGGGCTCACAATGGTTCACATTGTTCATGAAAAAGAAAAAATTTGATAGCAGCGGTGCTACATCAAAAAGTCAAGCAATATCAAGGCTATTAGGCGGATTAAGCTTTTTTAGCCTTTTTCTAATAATTATCAACAAAAAGTTGTTTCTATTATCCGCACTGATAACTTTATTATATTTTTTAGCAAATATAAGATTTTTCTATTTTTGTCTTCAGAAAAAAGGAGTAAAATATTTCTTTCTAAGTATATTTTTTCATTACATAAGCTCAATAGTTATTTGTTTGACAATGCTAGTATCTATTGTGAAATATGTTTTTAAGGTATAAAACAAATGAGTACACTTACAAAAATTCCAAGATTTGCAACCAAGCTAACAAATGCTTTGTTAAATCCCTACATGCCGAACTATATCATTTTTTATGTTACTTCCGTATGTAATGCCAGATGTCGCATGTGCTTTTACTGGGAGTCAATCGAAACACATGATAAGTCAAAAGAATTATCTTTTGAGCAAATAGAAAAGCTTTCTCATAGTTTTAAAAATCTAATTCAGGTTACTTTAACAGGTGGTGAACCATTTTTAAGAGACGAATTGCCTGAAATAGTTCGAGCCTACTATAAAAATTCTGGTGCAATGTTTTTTGCAATTCCTACTAATGGTTATTTGCCAGATAGGCAAATCCCAATGGTTAGACAAATACTTAAAAATGCTCCTAATGCAAGAATAGAAATTGCCCTATCCCTAGATGGGACTGAAGAGATTCATGATTACATTAGGAAAGTTCCTGGTGGGTACAAAAAACTAAAAGAAACTTATAAAGAACTAAAGAAATTAAAAAAGGAATATTCAAATCTAATAGTTACATCCTGCTCTACTCTTTCAATGTTAAACCTGGACAATATGAAGGAAAACATTGATGACTTAATGACTAATTGGGAATTTGATAAATCCACCATCCTATTATGCAGAGGAAATCCTAAAGAGCCCTCTGTCAGAGAAGTCTCCATTAATGACTATATTAAAATGACTGAATATATAAAAAGTTTTCCACAAAGAGTAAAACAATATGAATTTTCTAAGGTCTTTAAAGGTATGAGTAAGACTATGATGAAAACTTTAGCTACAACTGTAAAAGAGGATAAAGAAGTTAATCCTTGTCTTGCAGGGAAAAAGCTGTTAATTGTTTATCAAAATGGCGATGTATATCCTTGTGAAATTATTGATGTCATTCATCCTGAAGCCATAAAGGGTGGTTTTTTCCTTGGCAATGTAAGAGATTACGATATGAATATTACAAAACTTTTAAGTAACGATAAAACAAAAGAGGTTCTTGACTTTATAAAAAGAGAAAAATGTCACTGTTCATTTGAATGTGCATTATTTGCCAGCATGGTTTTTAATCCAAAGACATATCCACAAATAATTAAAGAAAGCTTTGTCTAGTTTCTTTCAAACACCTGGTAAACATCTTTTTCCTTTGATTCCAGTTCTATATTAAATTTATCTTTCAAATGATACTTTTCTCTAATAAGATAATTTAGCTCATATAAAAAAGGCATCAATGTTTTTACTTGCCATTCCTTTAAATGGGAATTTTCAGGAAGTATCAAAATCTTTGGAAGATTGCCATATAGTTGTCTTCTTAAAATTGTTAAACTAACATTACTAAACTTTTCATAATGCAACCAGTCCGAAGTAATTGCACTGACTGGAGGTCTTTTTGCATAAATGTAAATTGAAGGAGAAAAATATTGATGTCCCTTTGCAAATGCAAATATATAAAGAGAATCTTTTTTATCTGGTACATAACTGTTAATTACATCACCTATAGCTAGTGCAGTGCTCCTTTTCATCAGTGTTAGATCATAGGGAATAATTGGATCCTGGAAAGATTGTGGCTGCTTAAGGAAATTTGCCATTAGTTTTTCTTTTGTTACTAAAGAATACATTGGAAACACTGTTTGTAATCTGTTAAAAGCAAATAGAGTTATAAGAAATATAATAGAAAACTTTATTAAATTTTTGTTTACTACCTCTATGTTTCTAAATAGATCTTGCAATCCTAAAGGCGTAATTATTGAAATTGAAGGCCAAATTAAAATGTAATAATAAGAACCATAGTCCCCTGTAGCAATAATTGCACAAACATTTCCTATTCCCCATACACTAATGAGTGGAAAAAATAAATTCAACATCTTATCAGTCTTTTTTATTAGATAATTTCTAATTAGTCCCCAGAAAAAAAGTAAAAATGCAACGAAAAATAAAATAAAATTACTTAAAGATGGAACATACCTGTACATAAATCTCTTTATTCTTAATATTAATAGCCAGGGTGATAGAGGCTCTTTGGAATAGTTACCAAACATAAAGTAACTTTGCCAGAAAGAAGCAAGCTCTCCATTATAAATAAAAAGGCTAACAACAAAGATCAGCAAACTACAAAATAATCCTATACAAAAAGATAGAATATTATGTTTCTGATTATCCAATGATTCTCTTTCAAAAAGAAGAAGATAAATTATCCAGCAAATAATTGCAATTGCTACAATCGCACCACTTGCTTTAAACATAATAGACAAGGCAGCTAATAGCCCTGAGCAAAAAGATAAAATTAAACGGTTTTTACCTGCTTGCTTTAACTCAAAAGAAAACAACATACACAAAATTGAATATAGTGACAATAAAACACAAAAATATTCAGCCTCTAAAGCAAAAGTAGCCTCAAGCTCTAACTTTGGTCCCCAAAAGCCAATAGGTGTAATTTGAAATAAAACCCAAAGACACACTGCAAGTCCACCAAATAAGGAGTTTCGGCTAATCTTTTTTGTTATTAAATAAATAGCTATAGAGATAAGAATTATTATTAATGTATGAAATAAATGAACCGCAATAATTGAGTAAGTAGTGAACCCAAAGATTGCTAATACTAAAGAATAAAACGCTATAAACAAAGGTCCTCTTACCGTCAAAATATCTACATATAAATGCTTTCCATTTAATAAATGTTGACCATAAATAAGGTAAAAGCCTTCATTACCATTACTACATAAGACCGAAGTATCTGAAGGTAATTTAACCAAAATATAGGTAAACAATGCTCCTATAAAGAACAAAAAACCTAATTTTTCTTTTAAAGATTTATTCAAAGTTTATTGGTTTCCGGTGTATAGAAAAGATAGAAAGTCCATATGGATAATTTATTAAATTTGACAATAATACTTCAAAGTACATAATCCCAGTCAGAATATAATTTACTAAAGGGTTTACTTTTCGCAAGTCTGTTTTAGCCACAAGATTACCTCTGCTTAATATTTTAGAAGTTAACCTAACTAATGCGGCTAGAGGAAAAAGGAGAAAGCTATAAAATGTTATTCTACAAATATCAAATCCAGATTTAGTTGAGGACTCTAATAGATCTTTAGTATCATATCTCCTGTAGGATCCGCTCGCTACATCATGATTACTAAATAAAAATTTATAAGCAGGTAACAAAGAAATAAAATATCCTCCGGGCTTAATAACTCTATAAGCTTCTTTCCAAGCCTTTAAATCACTTTCAGGAATATTGCAAAAAACCTGAACAGAAATGACAAAGTCAAAGTAGTTGTCCTTATAAGGGAGATTATCTGCCGAACCAATTGTTAAATTTGTTAATCCGCGTTTCTTAGCACAATCAATTCCAAGTTCTGATATATCAACTCCATACACATCACCATAATCTTTAAGCAAAAATAAATTTGCACCAGAACCACAACCAATATCAAGTATCTGAATTTGACTAGTACTGTTTTTAAAATTTTTTAATAGTCTTTTAAAATTATTTTCAAGGATTGCTCTTATCCCCTTATAAAACCAATGGTTATCTTCAAGCTTATATCTGTTTAATGTAACTTGGTTAGGATCCACTTTTGATATCACTTGCTGCATATAGTTTTTCAGTCTAACACAACAAAAACTTACCTTTTAGCTAAAGCTTTCTCTCTTATATATCTTGAGGATTCATTTACATCTTTTATTGTTTCCATTGATTTCCAATATTCATTTGAAGTATATCCATAAATTAAACCTCTTTTTACAAATTCTGGAAATGTAATGGTTTCATGGTCACCATTATCAGGGAAGAAATCTTTAACATCATATTCAAAAATATAAATTCCCCCATTGATCCAATATGGTAAAGCAGGCTTTTCTTCAAAACTTTCAATCAAACCATTTTTATCAATTTTCACTATGCCATAAGAACTTTTATATGGAAACAAACAAATTGTAGCTTTGACTTTATCTTCCTTTTCTTTTTCTATATGCTCATTCAATGCTTTATTTAAATCCATTTCAGTATATATATCACCATTTGTTACAACAACTCTTTCATTTACTTTAAGTTTATTCCAGGCTTTTTTTATTGCTCCACCACGTCCAAGCTGCTGTTCTTCAATTGAATAGTCAATATCTAAAGAAAATCTTTTCCCATCTCCAAAATGATCTTGAATTTGATCATGCAAATACCCGCATGCAAATATTACACGTTTTATACCATGTAACTTTAACCACTCAACTTGATATTCAAGAATTGGCTTTCCTTCAATCCTAACCATTCCTTTAGGACAATTAGTGGTAAGAGAATTCATCCTCTCACCTTTTCCGCCGCATAATATTATTGCTTGCATAGGAGAAGCCTATACCCCAGTCAAAGCCCTAAAAGCTTTTACATATTTTGTAATATCTTTCATCCGAGTAATTTTCTTTATATTTCTGTAAATCACTTTTGGCTGTCTATAATACTCATTAAAAGCCTTAGTCAATAAAGCTTGCATTCTTTCTTTTCCAATTTTCGGATTTACATAAACAGGATTAGAATAATCAACTGCACTATAATCTTTCCAGCTCATATTTTCTTTTAACCCACCATCTTCTTTAGCCTGAGTTAAAAGATGGGAGCCTGGATATGGAACAGGAAGGAAAAAGAGCGCTGTTTCTGTAGCCAATTTCTTTGCAAAGTTAATAGTGACTTCCACATCCTCTTCTGTTTCTCCAGGTAATCCAAGAATATAACTTGCCATTACTTGTATGCCAAGCTTTTGACAATTTCTGATTTCCTGTTCATATTTATTTAAAAGATAAGGTCTGCCATTTGGATCATTTGGGTCTGGTTTAAATGCACTAGAGTAAGAAGCTTTTTTAATAAGTTCAAGAGATTTTATATTTCCAGATTCAATTCCTATTTGAATCATCCAACAACCAGCTTTTTTTAATTCTGTTAAAAGTTCTATATCTAACTGATCAGCTCTTGCATTACAAGCAAATGAAATCTTAAAGTCCTGATTTTGAAGTTCTTTAAGAAATTTCATTATAAAGTCTCTTCTTACAGTGAAGACACTATCTAAGAAATAAATTCCTTTTGCACCATAATTTTCAACAAGATATCTAATATTTTCTAGTGCTCTTTCAACACTCAGAGATCTTATCTTTCTTCCTAAAACTGCTCCATGATCACAGTATGTGCATTGGTAAGGACAGCCTCTTTGAAGAAGAATTGGGTAGTTTGGGAGATCAACATACTGTGTAACGTGAGGAACATACTTGTCCATAGGGACCTTATGATATGCAGGGAAAGGCAGTACATCAAGGTCAGGAATTGGAGTTCGTGGGGTAGTATATTTTACTTTATTTTCTTCTTTCCCCCAATAAGCCAAACCGTCAACATCATGACAGCTCTTCCCTTCCTGTAAACGGTTTGCTAGATCAACAAATGTTTGTTCCCCTTCTCCAACCATTATAAAATCTGCTTCCAAACATTCTTTTACAGTTTGCTCGGGAAGTGCAGTCGGATGAACCCCTCCAAGAACAATTAACGCATCAGGACAAGCTTCTCTTGCTGCTTTTGCTGAAGCAAAGGCATCCAATGCTGAGTTTGTCATGCAGGTAATCCCAATAAAATCGTATTTATTCTTTAGAAGATGTTCTTTAAGATCAGAGATTTTATATTTTTCAACTAAACAATCAAGTACTTCACAATGAAATCCTTTTGATTCCATATAACTTGCAATATACATTATTCCAAGAGGCGGCACATAACCACTTCCCTTTTTAAATCTTCCCCACATAACTTCATCAGAAATTGGAGGCTGTAAAACTAATGTTTTAATTTCTTTCATTTTATATAGCTTCAGACAAGCTGAAGATTCCTTCTTCTAATTATAAAACGTAGTACTTTTTCTCTCCATCTACTTTGATAATTGTACCTCTTTAATACTACATATAACAATATAAATTATATTATAAGGGATCTGGCAAAAATTCTAGGATAAGTTTAAGAAGTTCAATAAGCTATAATCTAAGGCTATGTGCGGCATAACTGGCATCTATAATTACACAACAAATGAGCCTGTACATAGACAGATTTTAGAGAAAGCTGCCTGGGCTATTGCTCATAGAGGTCCTGATGAATTTGGATATCACTTTGATGATAAAAATGGCATAGGGATTAGTAGTAGAAGATTAAGTATTATTGACCTTAGCACTGGAAAGCAACCTCTTTTTAATGAAGATAACTCTATTTCACTGGTAGGAAATGGCGAAATCTATAATTTCCCAGAACTTTTTGATAAGTTAGCTTCAAAAGGACACAAATTTAAAACAAGATCTGACAACGAAGCAATTATCCATTTGTACGAAACCTATGGCACAAAGTGCGTTGAACACTTAAATGGAATGTTTGCATTTGCACTTTGGGATGAGAATAAAAAACTTTTATTTATAGCCAGAGACCGAATGGGAGTAAAGCCTTTATATTATGCTCTTCAGAACAATTCAATTTATTTCTGCTCAGAACTAAAAGGCTTACTTGCAATTCCAGAAATAAAAAGAGAGCTAAATCCAGAAGCATTAAACAAGTATCTTACATTTGAAAACATTCCTTCCCCTCACTGCATAATTAAAAACATCTATAAACTTGAGGCCGGACATTTTTTAATTGTTCAAAATGGAAAAATCACAAAAGAGCAGTATTGGGATCTACCTCTTGATCTTCCAAAGTTAAAGATAACCGAAGAAGAAGCTGTTGAAGAATTAGAAAGATTATTTAGCAATGCCGTTAAAAGGCGTTTAATGAGTGACGTTCCACTGGGAGTATTTCTAAGTGGTGGCATAGATTCAAGTCTTGTTGCAAAATTTATGGCAGAGCACTCCTCTGAAAAGATCAAAACATTTTCTATCGGTTTTCATGAAAAATCTTTTGATGAATCGAAAATAGCAATGAGATTTGCAAAGGAATTAGGAAGTGAACATAATCAGTTTTTATTTGACTCTAAAGAATGTTTAAAGCTAATTCCAAATTTGGCATCACTTGTAGATGAACCCCTGTCTGACGCTTCTATTCTTCCTACTTACTTTCTCTCTAATTTTGCATCAAAACAATTAAAAGTCTGTCTTGGCGGGGATGGTGGAGATGAGCTTTTTGCAGGATATCAGATTTTTCCCGTGCATAAATTAATTGGGCTTTATGATGTCCTGCCAAGAGAAATAAAGAAAATGTTTCTCTCTATGGCAAACAAAATGCCCCCCAGAGAAACATATCTGAGCTTTCCCTTTGTACTAAAACAGTTTTTAAGAGGTGCTGGTTTGTCTGCTGAAATAAGAATGTTTGCATGGATGGGAGCTTATTTAGACAAAGAGAAGAAACTATTATTAAACCCTCAGATTCAATCAAAGATTAAAGAAAATACTTTTGAAGATATCAGAAATCATTTAAACAAGAAATTTATTTCTACTGATGAGGATAAAATGCTCTATCTGATTTCAAAGCTATATTTAACCGATGATGTACTAATGAAAGTAGACAGAGCAAGCATGTTCACAAGTCTTGAAGTAAGAGCTCCATTCCTTGACTATACTATCCAGGATTTTGCCGCACAGCTTCCATATGATTTAAAACTTAGCAGAGTAACTTCGAAATATATTTTAAAGAAAATGGCTAAGAAACATTTACCATCTTACATTCTAAACAAAAGAAAACAGGGATTTGCAATTCCAGTTACCAAATGGCTAAAGCATGAATTAAAAGACACTCTTTTGCACTACACAAGCAAGTCTTATATTGAATCTCAGGGATTATTCAATCATTCTTTCATTGAGCAAATTGTTCAGAATCATTTAAATGAAAACTGGGACAATAAAAAACTTTTATGGAATCTTCTTGTTTTTCAAATTTGGTATGAGAAATATAAACCAAGCATTGGTTCCTTAGAACAATCTTCTTTTAATAATCTTGCAAGTGCCAAATTATAGATCTAGCGTAAAAGTTGCTCAACTTCAAATCCATAATGATTATCTATAAGAATTGTATGTGCATCTTTTACAATTGCTTTGGCTTCTTCTGGATTTAAATTAAAATTCGTTTTTATATAATCAGCTGTTTCTTTCGGAAATTCTTTTTCTCCAAGCAACATTTCCATCTTTTCAGACCTTTCATCTACGAATATGTTAGATATGATTTTTCTTGCCATATAGACTGTTTTTGCCTGCTCTGTAGAAAGTGCTGAAAGTAAGGATTGTAAATTAATAGCCTCTTTCGTCAGTAAAGACTTTCCTCCAAGTTCTTTATCTATACTAAAATTCCAAAGAGAACATTTTTCCCTCGGCAATACACTTGACCACGCTGCAAACTTTTCACCATTAACATTATGCATTTCCAAGCCTTCCACCAGCTGTTTTTCAGTATTTGCTTCAATAAGCATAATACTTGGCAGTCCATCTATCTTAGATTCATCAACAAACTGAACATACGTAGGATCCCCAATAACAACACTTCCAGAAGGATCTTTATGTACCAAATAAACATGATCTCCTGCAAGATTCAATTCATTCTCAAGCAAAGTAAACTTATCAGCAACTCCCTTATCCTCCAACAATTTTCTAGAGACTATGCTGCATCCCTGAATCTGAGGCATTGGGGAATACGCTAAAACATTGTTCTTATTAATTGTCGGACTCTGACCACCAATCTTCTGTAACAAAGCTGCTGGCAAATGTGGAAGAACTAATTTTCTTAGCTCTAACAATTCTATAGGTTCGGTATCAATAATATGAGAATTGGTTGGACTTGAGGACGTAAGTCTAATAACTTCAAGGTTTGCCTGTCCAACACTACCCTGTGCAGAACTAACTGCTCCTACTTGTGAAATTTTTGGATCCATAAAAGGCTTCTTACTTAAATTAATACTCGGAGAAAAACTTAAAATCAAGACCCTTAACCAATTCTTAGTTTAAATTTTTTTAATTTAAATCCCACCACTCTTATTTTGAGAGTTTAAAATAACAAATTTTTCAAAATCTACAGGTTGACCAAATAAAAAATTCAAACCGAACTGAGTTTGTTGCCTGAGAGCATCCCAATTAACAAGCATTTTAAAATCTTTAGGTCCAATTTTCGCTCTAACCTGCCTATCTACAAGCTCATCGGCTTTTATATTATAAGTTCCATATCCACCAAGAGTAACCCATTCAGAAAGCTTTATATCTCCATCAAGAGAAACACTTTGTTTACCCTGAATATATTGATCATAAAACAAGGGTGATTGTCCTTTTACAAAGCCCTGATCATATCCAAGCCCAAAAGACACCGGTCCAAATTTATTATCCAATAATGGTCCACCTGTGAAGACTCCCTGTAAATCACCTGTAGAGTATGCTCTAAAAGCATCTCTTGTTCTAAACCTTAGGGATGTATTATACTTTTCTGTCCCCAACTTAAATACTGGCTTACTAACAATATTAATCTGCTCTTCAACCTTAAACGCATTATTTTTAAAATCCTTTGGATCTCCTGCCTCTTTTAAATAATCTTTATATCGGTTAGGAAGAATACTTTGATCACTTTTAATCCATGATGTTGATGATCTAAGATTCACACCATTTGCAGTAAACTTCTTTAAGAAAGAATTATTCCAGACTCTTCTATCTACAATCCCTACATTTATTTCAGCAAGCGTCCTTCCTAAAAAACCTTCTTCAAGGTAATAGTTGTATGCAGAGCGAAATTCAGTATGCTTACTAAACAATTCTTGCCTAAACACACCAACAAAACGATCTTTTAAAGAACCATATGAAGCTTGAAAGTTAGTAGTTGGACCATAAAAACCAACCATACCACCTAAACCATAAGATGAACCAACTTGAGCAAATGGAGATAAAGAAAGTATATGATAATCAGTCAAATTAAAATTAAATGCTGGTCCAAGAGCAAATCCACCTAACGCTCCAAGCGTCCCAATTGTAGGAGCAATAAGAGGCGCAGTCATAACATCTGGATCTGAATTTGCTGTAGTTGTAACCTTAGGTGCTGCAGGTAATGAAAAATTTTTAAAGTGAACTCTAGTCCCATATAAAGTAAGATTGTTATAAGCTTTATTCTTATCGTAAATTATCTTTTCAGCAGTTACTCTATATTTAAGTTGATTAGAGACATCATTCCATGAGGGTTTTTTCCTGAGCTGTCTTGCAGCCTGTCCGCTATAAAATGTTCTTGGTCTATTTCTTCCAGTGCCAAAACCTTGTGCCATACGTACGGGCTGATCAAGCTTTAATCTTCCATGCTCATACTCAATTTGATTATCAGGCAAGCTACTTACATTTCTTGCTTTAATTATTGCCCCTTGTAAAGCAGTCTGTGGATTTGTTAAAAGATATTTATTTGAGGTAACATCAAATTTAAAGGCTTCCCCCGTAGTAACTATTTTATCCCTGGTAATCTTTACATTTCCCTTAGCTTCTACATGTTGATCACTACCATAATAAATAATTTCATCTGCTTCCAGCGTTGCATTTTGATCAACAATATGTGCAACAGACATCCCTGAAGTTATATAAATATTTGCATCATGGTCATATTCAACACTATCTCCTTCAAGTTCTAAATAAACAGCCTTAGCCTTCAATGTGGGATCTGTTAACTCTGAACCAGAAATAATTGTTTGTTCACTTTTCTTTTTATGTTTATGAAAAGGGCTCTTTACAATACTTGCATTAGCCTGCAGTACAAAACAAAAGCCAAATAAAATAAGTAAAATAAAACAATATTTCTTCATAAAATCTATTACCAATTATATATTGTCAGACATTAAGAAGTTGAAATAACGCAAGACGTCATTTGAGGGCTAAAGATAGCTCAAGTTAGCACTAAACGCTATACGCTAATATACTCATGTGTTTCTCAAAAAGTTAAAACTAGTTAACTATAGAAATTATTTGGATTTTGAAGGTAAATTTGACCATCTTAAAACTATTATTATTGGCCAAAATGCTCAAGGAAAAACAAATATCTTAGAAGCTATAAACATTCTTGCCACTGCTCACTCTAACAGGGCAGAACGAGATAATGATCTGGTTTACTGGAACAAAGAGCATGCCTTAATCTTTGCAACAGTTCAAACTCAAAACTCAAATCTTGAAATTGCTCTTCAAATAAATACAACCGGTAGAAGAAAACTAAAAATTAATGATGTTCCAAAAAAAGCTCCACAAGCTGATCTTCTCGGAAATTTTTTTGCAGTAATGTTTTCCTGCGAAGACATGTACTTAATAAAAGGTTCTCCTTCAATCAGAAGGAATTGGATTGATTCTGTATTATTCCAACTCGATTCCAAATATCATAGGTTAACTCAAGACTATCAGAAATCAACAACACAAAAAAACTCTCTTCTAAAACAATCTTTTGAATCAGGACTGTCAAGAAAAGCTCTTAAAGAACAAGTTGAAATTTGGAATAATCAAATCATCAATTCTGGCAGTGAGATTCTTGCAACAAGACTAAAATTTCTAGAAGATATTCGTCCGATTACAAGAGATTTTCAAAAGAACATATCAAAGCAAAACGAAAATCTGGATTTGATCTATAAGTCTACTGTTCAACTACCTGATTGTGTCATTGCGAGGAGCTTTAGCGACGAAGCAATCTCACAAAAACAATATCGGTCAAATGAGATTGCTTCACCTTCGGTTCGCAATGACAAAGAAACATTAAAATCAAGATTTAAGAAAGCTCTAGATGAATCATTTGAGGCAGAACTGGCAAGAGGACAATCACTAATTGGTCCACATAGAGACGATTTACTTTTTCTTATTAATGACAAAGAGGCAAAATCATTTGCCAGCCAAGGACAACAAAGATCAATAGTTCTTGCTTTAAAACTTGCCGAATTAAAAATTATCGAAAAAAGAAGAGGGGAAATTCCTGTTTTATTATTAGATGATGTATTTGCTGAGCTTGATGAGAGCAGGCAGGATTTTTTATTACATAATTTACCAAAAGATATACAAACCTTTCTAACTACAACCCATTTGAGTGGTATTCAAAAAGAATTTTTAAGAGGAGCACAAATCCTGGAAATAAGAAATGGACAGCTTGTTGAAAGTGCAGAATGTGGTGTATAACTTGGGATCAAATAAACTCTAAATAAAGGCATGGCAGAATTAAGCAGAAAAACAAGAAAAGGGGACCTCACAAAAATTGGAGAAGTAATTTCTGTTGTAAAAGAACGTCTTGGGCTTGAAAAGAATTTAAAAATTACTGCACTAAAAGAACTCTGGGCTTTAGTTACAAGTTTTGAAGTGGCAAAATACAGTCAACCAGCTTACTTTGACAATGAAGGTAATCTTGTTATATCTGTAAAAAGTGGAGCATTAGCAACTGAATTATCTATGCAAAAAATAAACATTTTAAGTCGGTTAAAAGAAGCAACAAAAAATACAGATATTACTTTTAAAGATATAAGATTTATGAATAAAGCTTAGATACACCATATATACTAGTTTTTATTAGTAGTATTCCATTGGTATCAATGCTAAAATAAAAGCTTAATATTTAGACTTACTTATGGCAAAAATCGAAACCTCAAAAGAAAAAGCAACTCAAGGAAATAGCTCTTATTCAGCCTCTGATATAGAAGTCCTTGAAGGATTAGATGCTGTTAGAAGAAGACCAGGAATGTATATTGGTGGAGTAGATCAGAAAGCTCTTCATCACTGCGTTTATGAAATTGTTGATAATTCTGTAGATGAAGCACTTGCAGGCTATTGTAACGAAATTCAGGTATCCCTAAATTTAGACGATTCTATTTCTGTGACTGATGATGGACGGGGTATTCCTGTAGATAAAGTTTCTAAGACAGGTTTATCTGGTGTTGAAACTGTTTTCACCGTCCTTCACTCTGGTGGTAAATTTGGTACCAGCTCAAGTTATAAAGTATCAGGCGGATTACATGGTGTGGGTGCCTCTTGCGTAAATGCAGTATCAAGTAAAATGCAAGTAGAAGTATACAGAGATAACAAAGTTTATTTTGTAGAGTTTCTTGGAGACAGTCCAGAGGGAATGGTAGGGAAAAATAAAGATCCTATCAAAGCAATTGGAAAGAGTGAAAAAACAGGAACAAAAGTAACCTTTTGGCCTGACCCAAAAATATTTAGAGATCAGGAAACAGGGAAAATGCCTTTCTGTAACCGTGAAGTTCTTGCTGCAAGACTAAGAGAAATGTCTTTTCTAAACAAGGGATTGAAAATTGTTTTTACTGATGAACGCTTACAAAAAGATGACCCACACTATCAAGAAACATTTTTTTATGAAGGGGGGATTAAAAGCTATGTTGCATTTTTAAATTCTTCGAAAACTTATCTTCATAAAGAAGTAATTTATTTTGAAAATACTAAAGAAGATGTTGTCGTTGAAATTGCTCTTCAATACACTGATACTTATAGTGATTCTATCTTTGCATTTGCAAATAACATAAATAATCCTGATGGAGGTACTCATTTGACTGGTTTAAGAAATGCTCTTACCAGGGTCATAAATGACTATGCCAAAAAGTCTGAACTTTTAAAAGAGAATGATGAAAATCTTGTGGGTGAAGATGTAAGAGAAGGTCTTACTGCTATTGTTTCTGTAAAAGTAAAAGATCCACAATTTGAAAGCCAAACAAAAGTAAAGCTTTTAAACAATGAAGTTCAAACAGCTGTTATGGCAGTACTTGGAGAAGGCTTAAAAGATTGGTTAGATAGAAATCCAAGAGAATCAAAAATCATCATCCAAAAAGGTATTCAAGCTCGTGACGCCAGAGAAGCTGCAAGAAAAGCCAAAAATCTTATTAGACGACAATCTGTCCTTGAATCTGCAGGAGGCTTACCCGGTAAGCTTGCAGACTGCACAAACAGAGATCCTGAAAGATGTGAACTATTTATAGTTGAGGGAGATTCTGCAGGAGGCTCTGCAAAACAAGGAAGAGAGAGAATGTATCAGGCTATTCTTCCGTTGCGCGGAAAGATTTTAAATGTTGAAAGAGCACGAATTGGAAAAATATACGATAACTCTGAAATTCAAGCATTAATTCAGGCAATTGGTTTGTCTACTAAAGGAGATGATGTCTTAAGACCAAATATAGACGAGCTTGATTTAGAAAGACTCAGATACCACAAAATAGTAATCATGACTGATGCAGATGTCGACGGAGCTCATATAAGAACCTTATTACTTACATTCTTTTTTAGATATGCCCGACCAGTGATTGAAAATGGTTATATGTTTATTGCTCAACCTCCTTTGTATAAAATTGAAAAAAGTAAAAAAATTGTCTATTGTTATAACGAGCATCAGTTAGAACTTGCAAAAGCAGAAATTGGTGAAAAAGCAACTGTTCAAAGATTTAAAGGTCTTGGAGAAATGATGCCAGAACAACTTTGGGAAACAACCATGAATCCTGAAAAGAGAACTTTAAAGAAAGTCTCATTTGAAGATGCTGCTGAAGCAGACAGAATATTTGATATTTTAATGGGTGACTCTGTTGCTCCTAGGCGAGAATTTATAGAGGAACACGCAGGACTAGCCGTACTGGATGTTTAACCAAGCTCAGACTTTCTGAAAACGAAAGTCTGAGCTGTAAGTTAAGAAATCTAATAATTGAATTATAGTTTTTTATAAGGTATAATTTTTGTAAGTATTAAATACAAACTGCCCCCATGCTTAAAGTAAGGCTAGAACCAGATTCGTTAGCTAAGCTACAACAACTCCAACTTTACAAGAAAAAGCTTGATTTTGTGGAAAGAGAGAAGCTTATTGACATTGCTATTAATAATAGACCTATTGAAGAAAATATAAATGAAAGAATCTCTGCATTATATGTACTCAGGGACATATTAGAAAAAACCCCGAATAACTCCCCCCATAAATCACTTACAAATATTGAGGTTCAAAAGCTTTACCATCTTATAATAGATGAAAAAGAATTTCCTATTATAATTTATCCTGAAGAATTTACTGTTGAACAAATTACCCATGAAAAAAACCATGAAGACAAAGAATATAAATTAAAGATTATTAAAGATATTGAACAAAATGATGCTCTACTCAGAGCTGAAGCTACTCTATTAATCGTAGATTTTGGACAAAATACTCAGAAATACAAACAATTACAACCTAGACTTACTACTGCTATAACAGCTATCCTAGGAAACATGGTTGGTGAACCACATCACTTGTTCGTAAAAGAGGTTGAAAAAAGCGACAAACAAATAGAAGCAGTTCCTTCAGGGTATTTTAAGGGATTTGTAGAAGCACTTTATTTTATAGATAAAAAAGCCGCTGAACACTTTATGAAAATCTTTAACATAACTACAAATGACTTCAGCTTACAGAGGAAAGAAAAAATAAAGAGCCTTAGCTACTAGTATTTATCCCGAAATAAGCATATTTACTTGTAATTTTTTTATAAATTTAGGAGAATGAAACATTATCCTAAGAAATTTTTTATAAGAAAGGTATATAAATGGTAGAAACTTTAATAAGAACAGAGGTAAATGAAAATCCTTTATTAACTCAGATGAATGGAAAAAGACCAGTAAAAATATTTTCAGGCCGTGCAAACATACCCCTTGCAAAAGAGATTTGCGACTATTTAAATCTACCATTAGGGAAAATCAATATAAATCCTTTCTCAGATGGTGAGCTATATGTTCAGGTTCAGGAAAGTGTAAGAGGCTGTGATGTCTTTTTAATCCAGCCAACCTGTCCTCCTGTAAATGAAAACATAATGGAACTTCTAATTGTTCTTGATGCTTTAAAAAGAGCAAGTGCTGAAAAAATCACTCTTGTAATCCCCTACTATGGCTACGGAAGGCAAGACAGAAAAGCTGCTGGACGTGAACCTATTACAGCAAAGCTAGTTGCTGATTTGCTTTCTCATTCTGGGACTACAAGGATTCTTGCACTTGATCTACACGCCACTCAAATTATGGGATTCTTTGATGTTCTTGTTGATCACTTATTTGCTACTCCAGTCCTTGTAAAACATATAGAGTCACTTAATTTAAAAGATATAGTGATAGTAAGCCCGGACGTTGGCGGTGTTACAAGAGCACGTGCATTTGCAAAAAAACTACAAGCTCCTATTGCTATCCTTGATAAAAGAAGACCTGTAGATAAGCACAATACCGTAGAGGTAATAAATATCATCGGTGAAATTAAAGGTAAAACTTGTATTTTAGTTGATGACATGATTGATACTGCTGGAACTATTACTCAAGGAGCAGAACTTCTTTCAAGAGAAGGTGCAAAAGAAGTCCTGGCATGCTCTACCCATGCGGTTTTGTCTGGTCCTGCTAAAGAAAGAATAGATAAGTCCCCTATCAGTAGATTAATAGTTACAAATTCTATTCCACTTCCTGCAGAAAGAGCACCAAAGAAATTAAACACTTTAAGTGTCGCCCCATTATTAGCAGAAGCTATTAAGAGAATTCATCTTGATGATTCTGTAAGTGAAATGTTTGAATAATCTGTTTAAAATGGAAGCAAAATACAAAATTATTTTCTTCACTATATTAGTTTTCCTTTCAATTTCAAATATGGGAACCTATATAAAAAAAGAAATTGATTCTGGTAAAGAAGATGAAAATGAAGAACAAAGCAGACCTACAGAAGTAAGAAAATATACTATTGAAAATAATCAGGGAATAATAATTCCTGACCAACAACAAAGTCTAAGAGAAACCCAACTTCTGAGAGAAGAAATCTCTGGTTTAAAGAAGGAATTACAGGAACAAAAAGAATTAATAAAAACACAAAGCGATACAACTTCCCTACTTCGCATTGAACTTCAAACTGGTCAAAGAGATATACTGTCTGATTTAAGAGATGCAAATATGCTCCTCCAAGAGTTTTCAAGTTTTACAATGACATTTATAAATCTCCAGAAACAATACAAAGATGCATTTATATATGGGAAAGATGGGAAATTATTTGCTTACATTGATTTTCCCGAATTAAAGATTTATGAATACTCTACTGGTAATTTACTTGGATGGATTAATTCAGAGAAAAATGAGGTGGTCAGAAACTATGACAACTCAATTATTGCAACAGTTGAAAATGATTTTTTAATTGACAGTACTGGTTCACCAATAGCCTCAATAGAAAGATCTGAGACTCAAAGATGGGAAAGAGAAAAACTTTTTAGTATGACCCAAAAAACGCCTATATCCCATTTTTTTACAGCTGCTTCAGATCCTCAGCAATTTATCCAACCCAGATATCGAACCAGCGATTGGTCTACACAAAAGCTAGAAGACATATTATTCTTTTCAGAAAAGAATATACAGAAGTTAAAGTAAATACAATCAAGAGTATAAGACATTACATATTTTAATTTCTATATTGTAAGATAAACAAGTTATTCTATTTATATTTTTAAACCTCTTATTTTATGTTACTTATTTCAGCAATATTTAGTCCAGCTATAAGCAGAAAACCTACATGGGAACTGGCTCGTGGATATGCAGGAATTATTGATTCTAGGGAATCAACCTATAGAACCTTTCTTGATTTATCCGGATATTGCCTCCCTATGACACTTTCAGCCGCAACTAGAAATGTTTGGAATTTCCTTGAAACTGGATTTGAAACATTCTATGATGCAGTTTGTGTTTTCAGCGCTCCATACCTTACAAAAATTAATGGTTATATCTGCAGCAAATTTATTTTGGGTAAAAATGAACAAAATGATTATTTAAATTATTTAAACTTTCAATTACCTGAACTTGAAGATAAAGAAGCCTTTGAAAAAGGAAGAAGCAGAATCCTAAATGAAGAAGTTAATGACAGAAAAAGAATCGGTGAACTATACAAAAACTTAAATAATGAAGATAAGGCGCAAAAGTACTTTAAACAATCAGAGGAAATAAAAGAATTTGCAACTTCTCTTAAATACTCAGATCAAACAAGAGAAAAAATATATGGATTAAAAAGGGCTGTTATAGTTAGTGAAAGTTTTGTAGAAGGAACATTTTTTGCTGCAGAAGGTATACTAACCAGATTATTCAGAAAACATATTTTACGACAGGATCAATTTACTGGGACCTTGGGTTACTCAAATGATACCAGCGGAAATTTCAATGATGAAGGATTTTCTCTATTTCAAAAATTAGGCATAGGGTTTTCATTCATAATAGCTCCTCTATTAAATATAGTTTTATTTGCACAAACAAAAGATGTCTCTAAGGTGAAAAATAATGAATCTCTTAAAGACATAAACAACCATTTAGATATGACTCATGGTGTATTCCCAAAACTAGGGCTATTATTTACTTACTTAATGGCCCCATTCTTATCTGGGAAATTTTTTACTGCACAAGATAAATACGAACTTTTTGAAACATTCTTTAAGCAATGCCTGTTAATACCATCCTGGTGGTTTGGGCATAGAGCAACAAATGGGATGCTTGCAATATCTGCGGATAAAGAACTTGAAAAAGAGTTTGGAAAGAAAGGGATTCTTGTTGATGAAAGTATTTATGAAAAGCCTGAGAATGACAATTTATGGCAAAAAGTGAAAAGAGCCTGTCCTGAACCTACTAGAATTCAACATGTGATTGACAAAACAGAACAAAATGACAAATTTAAAGAAAAAGCAATAGAGCTTCATGCAAAAACACTATACAAGGGTTTTGCTTTACATTCTTTTCTAATATGGGTATTGATGATGGGTGGAAATTGGGTAACAAAAAAATGGGTTTTAAGTGAAAAGTAAATTAAATTTTAAGTTATAATAAATAAGAATCTTTGGGCAGTTGGCTCAGTGGTAGAGCACCTCGTTTACACCGAGGGGGTCGGGGGTTCGAATCCCTCACTGCCCAAGTTCCATTTTCAAAGCTTATCTCAAATAAATATTTAATAATCACAGTTCAAATCCCGCTTTATCTCTGAGGTTAACCATTTTATAAAACCAGTACAAATTTATTTTACGATATAATAAACCTAAATATCAGAGTAGTAGAATTCCTACTCTTTGTATTCAGTGAGGTAAGTTAGTAAGTGAGTTTGCTATTTGAATGGGACAGGACAAAAGCTGGTGCAAACCTAAGAAAGCATAGGGTATCTTTCGAAGAAGCCTCTTCAGTATTTGGAGATCCAATGGCAACTACAATTGAAGACCCACAAATAAGGTCAGCTGAATATAGATTTGTAACTATGGGACAATCAGTGTTAGGACAACTTCTTATTGTGGTACATACAGAGAGAAATGATAAAATAAGAATCATAAGTGCTAGAAAAGCTACAAGAGCAGAACGAAATCAATATGAAGAATAAGAACAAAAATAAAGACATGCTCCCTGAGTACAATTTTTCTAATGGAGTACGAGGTAAGTATGCAAAACGATATGCTAAGGGAGCAAATATTGTAGTTCTTTCACCTGATGTTTCTGCAGTATTTAAAGATTCGATTTCTGTTAATGAAGCTTTGCGATCTTTGATGAAGGTTGCCTCCGCTGTTCATAAAACTCGCCGTACAGCTTAGATTATTAGTTCAGCAAATCAGCAGCCAGCTCCGGAATATAAATATGACCTGTATATTTAAGAATTTAGTTCTCACTTTGCACACTACGTCCCAATTCTTCTAGAAAGCTATCAGACAAGCTGAAGTTTTCATCTACAAATTATTTTCTAGGGATTTCATTGCTGGCAAAGCCAGACAAATACTACATTCACAAGTAAAAAACTCTCTTCTATCTAACTCTTATCTTAGATTCAAATTGCTTTCCTAGGTCAGCAACAAGGTCAGTGGCATGTTGTTCAATTTCATTTTGCATAGAACGAGTTCTTACCAATCCTTCTGCAACTACTTTACCTTCTTCATTTAGAGAAAAGGCTATTCTTTGTCCTCTACTGGAAGCAAATCTTTCCAATTGAACTAATGTAGAGCTGGTTGAATCAGATTCAAAAACCCGTTGTGGATATTTAGCTGATGAATTTCTAACTAAAGCTATTAAACTATTCATAAAACTCCTTAAATTATTTTTTCAAACTGTTTCTAAGCAGCTTCAGTTTCTAATAAAATTTCAGGTCCATCTTCACGAACAAAATCCAATTCTTGCCTAGCAACAAAGGTATTTTTTGAAGGATCAACAACATTTATACGGTTAATGCCCACAGATAATCCATTAGCTCGTAAAGTCTCTTGAGCTAAAGATTTCACATAAAATGATGGAGATATTCCTTCTAAATCAAATCCTCCATTATCACCCTTAGAAACTGTAAGTTCACGTAGTCTATTATGCGTTCCTGCATTTACCAGCTTAGTTACTAATTGAATGTCCATTGAATTTATTAAACCTCTTAAAAATTGCCTCATTGCAAGCTCTTTAAATATAAAAGGTTAAAAGCATAATTTAAGTTTTTTTTATAAAATTTTAATCTTTTATTGTGAGGAAGCCCAGAGGGCTGACAATGACAATAAAAAAGCACAGAGCATAAACCCTGTGCTTTTGAAATACGGTATTCTGTACTATTTATCGACGTTTGCGGTTTTGAAAATCATCATAGATTTTCTTTACTATATCTCCTGCAACATCTCTTCCACCAAGTCCAAATGCCAGAACACCTGTTGCAACAATACCTGTGAACAGTATTTCAACAAGCGGTCTTGAAATTTGAAGCTGGCTTAATGCAGCTAAAATTGCAAATGTAAAAATTGCAAATCGTGCAATGCCCGATAAATAACCCATCTCATCTTTAAATGAAGTGGTAATCAAATTAGCAACAAACGTTGCCAGCAATGATGCAACAAGAAGAATAACAACTGCTACAAATACATTTGGCAGATAAAGAAGAGCTTCATTAAAGAAGTCTGTTATCTGAGGCATATTTGCTACATCTGCTGCTGCTATAAAAACAATAATTAAAACAAACCATTTTACAAGCTCACCAAATAGTCTGGAGGTATTTATTTTTATACCAAGATTTTCCGATACTGGATAAAGAACAGTCTTTTCTAAAGCACTGTCAATTTTTAATTTTTTAACTCCAGCACCAATAATCCCACCAAGCAACATTGCAATTATTGAACCAATAACCAAAATCAATATTGCACCAATAATATTTGGCAGTATGGATGATATCCTCTCCAAAAGTGTCGTCAAAGCAGATTGCAAAGCAGACGTCCAGTCAAGTATCATGTGTTTTGTTCCTTCCATCATAAATTTTCATCTCCCCTGGTATGTAGTAGAAGATTCAAGATATTACTTGTTCCTAAACCATGAAAAAGAGTAATTAAAGCAATGAAAAATAGCAAAATCCTTAGGCAAAAGATGAATCAAAAAGAATTATCTGAAATAGGAATTAGACTCTCTAACAACTTGTGAATAATTGATATTTTGAATGTCATTCCTGTAAATGACATTTGAATTATTCACATCTCGTTCTAGTTAACGATCCGTAATCGTAAAACTTGGTCCATTTCTACCATCAGCATCTAACAAAATAACTGGAGCATTCCTCTGTGGTCTATCTCCATCATGAGGTCTGCGATTTGTATAATTTATAGTTCCATTTTGATTAATCCTAACCATCCCTAATTGCAAACCGCCTGGTGGAATTGCTACTGTTCTTACTTCTCCTGTGTCACTGTCAGTATATCTAACCTGTGCAAACATATCACCAGCTCGAACTCCCGGTAACGTAACAGTGCGTCCCGTATCTCCATGATCACTACTCGTATAGGTAATTGGATGGTTTCCATATGTAGAACCCACTGCTTCCGGCCCCCAGTGATGCCATCTACCACCACTCTGACCAGCTAATGCATTTGCGTAATAAATTTGTCTAATAAGCCTAACTCCCGACTCATGGCTTCCTACATGCCCTTCTCTATTTCCACTAAATGTAATTCCACCATCCATTCTTTCTTCATACTCACCATTAAATCCTTGACGATTGTAAACTTTTCTTCCATCATCCAATGTGCGAATAGCTCTTCCTCGCTCCCAGCGTCCAGTTTCCGGATTAACACTTCCTAAATCTAGTTCCTGAACTCCTTGAGAAAGCATCTGTTGTCTTAACTCAGGATTTCCAGCATTTCCAAAATTTGCAGGTCGAGCATATTGTGGTCTATCTGCATATGCTATTAATCTCTGAAATGTAATAGCTCCATTATTAGCAACATACATTGGTGGAATATATCTTCTAACAGTTCTTCCATCTGGAGTTACCATGGTCTCACTACTAGTTCCACCATTATGGTAAAAACCATTTGGACCAGCATTAAACATACGACCCGGTAAATTAGCAAATAAAGGATGACCAAAAGTTACACCAGTCTGAGCCCTGAGAGCATTAAAAATAGGACCTGCAGCTAGTGGGGCTAAGCCCGGTCTTATAAGATTTTGAAGCATCCAGTCTCTTGTTTGATAAACCTGTGGACTTATATTTACCCTTGCACCATCAAACCCCTGACCCCAATAAGTAATCCTGTTTGATAAAGGATTTGGATTACTTCTTAATGGGTCAATTGGTGGCATTGATTAGCTCCCCATATTTAGATCAGCAACTGGATTATCACCTCTCATTAAAGCAATGCTTGTAGTACCTGCTGGCAAAGTAACACCACTCGCTTGCTCCGTTGTGGTAGCTGCTCTCACCGTACCATTAGGTAAAATAAAAATATTACCTACTCTTAATCCAGCAGATGGAATAGTATGTGTTGTAGCACTACTACCAGTACCTACTCTAATACTCGTTACACCTCCACGAGGAGTAAAGATACCACCACCACTAGTTGACAAACTAACAGGAGTAGCTCCTAGACTGGTTGGGAGCCTCAACTGTAGTGAAGCAGCTGGATTAGTATATGCAGCATATGGATTATAAGCGTATGGATTTGAAGTATATGGATTAGTATAAGGATTAGTATAACCATAAGGATTATTTGGATCAAAACTCGCATATGGATTATAACCTGAAGTTCCATGAGCTCCTGAAGTTCCATGAGCTCCCGAAGCTCCATGAGTCCCCGGTGCTCCAACACCAGCAGTAAGAGGATCGCCTCCTTCTCTACCTGGCTGTGCTCCAAAATCAAATACAGCTCCTGCTGTTGGTTCGGTAAAGTTAGTTTGAACCCGGCCATTCTGACCTACAGTTACAACCATATTTCCATGTCCGGGTATTGCACTTTGATCAACATAAAGTACACTACCAGGTGGGCGGTTACTAGCACGAGCTACCCGATTCCACAAACCCTCATTAAGTCCTTGAAGACAAGTTCTGAGTTGTTCACTTCCCTCGCCTTGAAATCTGGATCGACATAATGCCATACTTGTCTGTTGGGCTATAAGCTGAGGAGGAAAACTAGTATCTTGTTCAACACTTCTCATAAATAGCTCATTAAATTGCGTATTAAATGCAGTCTCATCAAAACCTGTGCCTTGCTGCTCCATGGCTTGTCTTCTAGCTTCAGCATGCATTGCAATAAATTCCTGAGTAGAAGTAAACTTTATTCCTGGACCGTCATTGTTCCATGCACCATAAAACATTTGCCTTGCATTTGCCTGCCAACCTGTAAGTCCTTGTAGCCTGGCTGGTGGAATAGCATTCCCTGCTGTACGTAGTCGCCCTGCTAATTGAAGTCTATCTGCTACTCCAATCCTGGCATTTAAATTATCTCGATACCAGTTAACCTGACCCATAATATTAGGATCTGATCTAAGTGGATTATTAGGTTCCATTTGAGTAGAAAGAGTTCTAAAAAACCGTGCTTGATTTGTAGGATTAGGAATTAACTGATTAATGTTTAATATAATCTGTCTTTGTGCTTCAAGAAGTTGCTCTCTGCTAGGAGCATCTGCAGGAATTGTTCCAGCAACTATTGCAGCTAAATTATCAACCTCTGCATTAGTATCAACAGCATTATTGCCATCACCAGCAGCACCTACAAATGCATCTCGAACAGCTTCTTGAATTCTAGCAGCACCTCCACCAGCTCTAAATGCAGTTCCTAGTCGATTTAATATAGTTACTTGTTGTGGTGTTATTGCAGCTACTGGCATAGTTATATAAATTTGATCTTAAATATTTGAATCAAATCCCCCTTATACTAATCCCCTTCTAAAAATAGATTTCTTATATCTCTCTACCCTCTTGAAATCGGCATATCAACAGTAACTTGAACTATATCAATCATCTGGAGTAGCTTAGAAAGGGATATCTCTAGCCAAATAATCTAAGCTTAGATTATTTGTTCTAAATTTTTTGTAACTATTCACGTCATTGCGAGGAAGGACAAAGTCCTGACGAAGCAATCTCACACTAAGATACCGCTCGCAAGGTTCCCTCATAAACAGTATTGGAAAATGAGATTGCCGCGTCGACACTTCGTGTCTCCTCGCAATGACATTATGAGATAGTAATTTAAAGAACCTGAATAGTTACAATTTTTTTAACTCTATTACACCCCTGCGACTAATGGATTATTCATCCCAGGATTATTCCTACCAGCATTCATCATCAAAGGATTCATATTCAATCCTGGTATTAATGCCGGATCTACCATCTGCCTATTAAACTGTGGCATATAACATCCTTGAAATGCATGAGGATTAAAGAATGGTGGTGGAGTAGCATGCTGCATCTGTGGCGGAAATAAATATGCTAATTCTTGTTGTTCCTGAATCCCTCTTAATGCTTCCTGTGCTCGTGGATTTAAATGTGAAAAATCCAGCGGACCTCTTGACCACATGGGATGATTTGCTCCCGGGAAAAGTATAGTTTGGTTCCCAGTCGGCATTCTTGTTGATCCCCTTAGTGGATCCGCAGCTACAAACTGATCTGAAGCCAGTCTTCCTAAAGCTGCTTGTTGTCGTAACGCAGCTCTTCCTTGTCCTATTCTAAAAGCAGCAATATCTGCAGGTCCTATTGGCATTACATCAAGTATCATCATAAGAATAAATTGATTATTTAATAATCAAATCCCTCTGTCGTAGGTTAAACCACTATAGTAATCGGACAGTTAAAACAATTCTATAATCCAGTTCAAAATCTAATCTAAGTTAAGGAGCTATTAATTAAAACCATGATTCTTTTATATATTCCATTATTTCCTTAAAATCATTAATATTGTTTGGCTTTCTTATAAAGTAATCCGCTCCATACTGATAAGAATCTTCCATATCCGAAGATGAATCTGAGCTTGTGAAAACAATTATAGGAGTTGATTTTATGAATGTACTTGATTTTATTCTTTTTAAAACCTCTATTCCGGTAATCTTTGGAAGGTTTATATCAAGCAAAATTAAATCTGGCAAGTTTTCCCTCCCTGATTTGTTTAAAAAACTTATAGCTTCTTCTCCATTATTTACAACACATATATCACTTTGTATATTTGCTTTTTTTATAGCAAGTTTAGTAAGAAAAATGTCATCAGAATTATCATCTATCAGCAAGATATTATTTTTTTTATCCTCAGCAAGCATGTTTATAGTTCTCCTTTTAATAAAGTAAAGAAGAACTTGCTTCCCTTCTGAGGCTCTGATTCAAGCCTTATTTCACAATTATATTTTTCAAGAATTTTTTTCACTATTGCTAATCCAGCGCCACTTCCTTCATATTCCTCATGAGTATGCAATCTTTGAAAAAGACCAAATATTTTTTCATGATATTCCTCACTAATTCCAATTCCATTATCTTCAACACAAAGGCAAATTGTATCCACAGGATCACATACATCCCCCACAAGACTAATCTGAATTATGGGTTTTTCAGATTTATTAAATTTAATTCCATTTGAAATCAGATTCTTGAAAACAGATTTTATTTTCTCTTTGCTACCAGTTACAAGAGGTAGTTTTTCAGGAGCAATTATTTCTGCTCCTTTTTTTTGAATCATTGCAGTAAGCTCAAATTTAATCTCCATCAGTATAATATTTAAATCCACCATTTCATATTCTTTATTTTTCGAATCTCTCGTTGCTCTTGCAAGATTCGTTAAATCTTCTATAAGAGTTCTCATTCTCTGAGTAGCACTTACTATCCTAGAAAGACAATCATTTTGTTTTTGATTTAAATCAGAGGAACCAACATCATCCTGAATTACACTTACAAAACTTTCAATTGTTCTTAACGGCTCTCTCAAATCGTGAGATGCAATATAAACAAAAGAATCAAGCTCCTGGTTTACCTGCCTCAACACCTGATTTGCCTGAGCTAGCTCTTTCTCAGATTTTTTTGTAGCTTCTAGAAGATAATTTTTTTCTATTGTATTAGTAATTATATGTGCAGTAGTTCTCATAAATGAAAGCTCTTCATCATCAAACGTATGATGACTTAAATAATATTTTGTAATCGTACCAACTGCCCTATCATTGATTACTATAGGAACAGCTGCAACTGAAACTACTTTATTTGGCTTTATAATATCCATGAAATATTTTGAAAAGCTCATTTTCATATGATCCATATCTCGAACAATGACTATTTGCTTTTTTAGCATTGCACGGATTGAAGGCCAGTTTTCATGAACTCCTCGAGAATATAAATTTAGAATTTTCTTTTTATTTCTGGTCTCCATATATTCTTCAGGTAAACCATAAACAGCTTCTACATTTAATTGATTATCAGGATCCTTCAATAAAAACACTAAGCCATAATCAGCATCAGTTAACTCACAAAAAGGCTGAAGCACTTTATGAGCAGCAAGAGTCAAATCAGAAGTAAAAAGAGTTGAACATGCATTAGAAATTTCTTCAATAGCTTTTAACCTTTTAAGTGTTTTCTCAATATTAGTATGTGTCTTATTATTTATTTCTTCCGTTACTGTAAACATCTTTTTTTCCCTTCCTTATATATCTAACAGTTTAGAGAACTACAAATCAACTTTCACTTAAGCTGGTAATTAATTTCATACAAATAGAAATTGTTCTAATTACAATAAGCATAAAATGTTTTTCCATTAACTGGGTTAACCTGATTTAATCGATTTACAGTAAAAGTATTGGGAGCTTATGAAGCTTATTACAATTTTCTGCATAAGTGCAAAACAAGTTTGCACTTTTTTTGCTAGATCAAATAATTAAGCTTTTTGATCTAATACTTTTCCTGGTTGCTTATAGTTCTTAGAAATTTTATACTCAAAGTACAGTACACAATTTAGCAATCGGTTTCTGAGATTATGTTGAATTCACCTCAACCAATATTCTCAGGAACTAAAAAAGGCCTAAAAAGAAACTCTAGGCCTTTTAAAAGGGGTGAAATATGAATAATACAACCATCCTCAAATCTAAAAAGAAAAAAATAAAGTTGCTTATTGTAGATGATAATAACAACAACAGAGCAGCAATAAATTATTGGCTTGAAGAAGAGAACTATGAAACTCTTCATGCAACCAACGGTATAAGTGCTTTAAAAATTTGTGAAACATTTCTTCCGGATATTATTTTGCTTGATTATAATTTGCCAGATTTGGATGGGATAGAGGTTTGTCAAAAAATCAGAAGCAATAAAGCTCTTCCTTTTATACCAATTATTATGATGAGTTCTTATGCCCCTGAAGCAAATATCATTGCTTTAGAACAGGGAGCAGATGATTTTATAGTTATGCCTGTTCAGGCTACAGAATTAAAATCAAGAATCAAAGCTACTCTCAGATTAAAAGAGGCTATCTATGAGTCTCTGGAATTAAGCAAAGAAAACAAAAAGCTTCAGGAAATCGACAAGATAAAATCAAATTTTATATCAAAAGTTTCACATGAACTAAAAACTCCACTTCATTCAATTCTTGGATATGCGGATATTCTTCTTGGCGGGTTACAAGGAGATTTAAATTATCCTCAGAAATTAATGACAAAACAAATTCAAGATGCAGGAGAACAACTATTAACCCTGATTAACCAATTACTGGATTTCGATAACATAGAGAAAAAAGGAAATGATCCACAATGCGAAATCCTAGATGTAGAAGGAATTTTTAACTATCTATCCCAGGTCACCAGTCCAGTTGCAATGAAGAAAAAAATTAATTTAACTTTTGTTGCAGAAGATAAAAATATACAATTCGAATCAGATAAAACCATGGTCAACAAAATATTGCTTAATATAATCTCTAATTCAATAAAGTTTTCAAATGAAAACACTAAAGTTTTAATTTCTGCCAAGGATCACCAAGGGTTAGTTGTTGAGTTTAAAATACAAGATGAAGGCATTGGTATTGAAAAAACTAATATTGCATATATATTTGACAGATTCTGGCAAGCAGATGATTCTATAACCAGGGCTCACGGAGGGCTTGGAATAGGACTTGCTCTTGCAAAAAAACTAATTACAATTCTTGGTGGACAAATCTTTGTTGAGAGTAAACCAAATAAAGGATCTACTTTCAGGGTCCTTTTTCCAAAAGAGTCTAAAAATTCTACCCAAATTTCTACCCTGTCACTGGAAAACGTTGTTTGATTTTGAACATCATGTCATTTTCTCATTACATTCCAGTCAATTGGAATGTAATTTCTTTTAGTACATTGTGGACAAACATAGACAGGATCATTTTGACCTATAATTAATGGTCTTACAAAAACATTTTTACAGCTACCACAAATCACAGAAATATCCTTTTTAGATACAAACTCAAATTGATATGGCAATATAGCATTTCTTCTTTTTGCTATTTCTCCCCACTTCTTTATATCTTCTTCCGTTGGCTGCATAAATATATTCTATAATAAGATGTCATTGCGAGCCGAATAAAATGAACTTAAAAGAACTTCAAAAAAAGTACAATCTCTCTGATTTAGAATTATTCAGCCAGGATACCGCTACACATAAGATTTCATTCTCTGCAAATAAGATAAAACAAGCAGAATCTACATATACATCCGGCAATTCAATCAGATTGATAAAAGATAAGAAAATAGGATTTTCTGCAAATTTTGGAAACTTTGATCTAGACACCATTGTTAGTCGAGCTGTTCAGGCATCAGTATTTTCTCCGACAACAAGCATTGAATTTCCAGGTAAACTACAAAAACTTGAAGATATACAAAGTAATAATAATGACTCATTGTCTACTTTTGCAGAGAATGGAAAAGAAATTATTGAAGAGATTTTATGCCAAGCTCCAAATGTACTTGCAGACATTACCTTTGAAACAAATCATATAAATGAAAAAATTGAAAACACAAAAGATTTAATTTATTCAAACTCAAAAAAAATATACTCATTTTCAATCAATATCAAAGAGACTTTAGAGAATGATTTCTTTGATATTTTTACTGCTGTTGTAGACGATAAACTTCCTAACTGGGCTACTGTTTCAAATGAACTTGTTAATTTCTACAAGCTATCTAAAAAAAGTGCAAAGATTAAAAACGGCTCATTCCCAATAATATTTACAAGCAAAGCAGCAAAAGAATTATTAGACATCGTAGAGCTTGCACTAAACGGTAAACAAGTAGTTCAAGAATCGTCTCCCTGGCATAACTTACTTGGAAAGCAAGTGTTGAGTAAGTTACTTACTATAAAACAAGATCCATCTTATGGTTACTTAGCAAGAGCAGTAGATGATGAAGGCTGCATAATAAAGCCTTTAACATTAATAAATAATGGAGTACTTGAGAATTTTTACTTTGATTTAGTAACTGCCAGTAGGGATCGGTCTCGACCGATCCCTACTGGGAATGGTTTTAAACCTTCTCTAACTTCCCAGCCAGAACCTGCCTTATTAAATATGATTACTTCAATTGGTTCTCGTTCATTAAATCAAATAATAAAAGATATTAATTATGGTTTATTAATTGATCAGACAATGGGCGGACTAACTACAAATATTTCAGGTGATATGTCTGTAAACGTCGATATTGGATTTTTAATTGAAAAAGGCAGAATTGTAGGAAGAGTGAAAGATACAATGGTTACCGGAAATATTTATACTGCCTTAAGCAACATTCTTGAACTATCAAATGATTTAAAACAACAATGGTCCCATATTTATAACCCTGATATGTTAATTGATGGACTTACTATTACTTCATAGTGGCATTATTTTTATCTTTCAAATTGTAAACTCATAATATCATTCCCTAACTTGACCAACATAGCTGTCAGTATAAGGACATAAAAAATAGCCTAAAAAACTTTGCTGATATGTCATTGCGAGGAAGGACGAAGTCCTGACGAAGCAATCTCAAGAACGTTAGGAGATTGCCACGTCGGCTCTTTTAGAGCCTCCTCGCAATGACGTAAATAGTTATTATTTCTTTAATCTAATCTTCTCAATCAACCAGTTTCTTGCTTGAATAGTAAAAGGATGTATAACTTTTTCCTTTTCTATTACCTCTTTTAATTTAACATCAATTGCATGCAAAACAGCTTCTTCAAGCCCAAATTTTTTAAATGTCTTTCTCACCGGTTCAGCAAATCTTGACTCTCTGCCTGGTTCTGTAGAATCAGCCAAATACAAAAGCATTACAAGTTTACTCATTTTCGGCTCAGCCAAAGTATGACAACGAATACCACCCAATACATCCGGATCTTTTATTCCAAATTTTTCCTTTGCTATTACTGCTCCAACTCTTGCGTGTAAAACATGAGGATTTATAAAATCAACTTCATCCATTTTTATTCTCTTTGTTTTTGCAAATCGTAGAAGCTGATTATTAGTCATTTCCTTTGCACAGTCATGAAGCCATGCTGAAAGCTCTGCCTTAGATGGATCTAATTTCAGTTTTTTTGCATATTTCTTAGCAACCTTTGCAACTCTTGAAATATGGTTAAAACGTTTTTGAGTAACATTGTTTTTAAGCCAAAAAATAATCTTTGGTTTTAGTTGATCAAGTTGTTTTTTAGATTTTTGATTATTAGTATTCAAAATTTCAATCCTTAATAGGGTTATTCTATAAGGAATTTATTTTTTATTGCTGTTTTGTAAAAATATATTCTAAAAAGTCTTGCAGAATCTAACTTTCTGCCTTTTAGAGTTTAAAGCACTTACATTAAGTAAATTTTATGAAAAACTTTTTTTTGTTAACTCTCTGATAATTCCAAAGTGTTATTTTTTATCAGTTCTGAGGTTATTAATAAAAAGGGGGGATTATTTATGCCAGGAATACCAGGATCAGGAATGCCAGGAATCGGCTCTTTCTTATCAGGAGGAAATAGCTTTCCTCAGCTAACACAGTTACTAAGTTTATATAATCAAAACACGACTAGAGATCAAAGACAACAAATCATTACTTCTCTACAAAGAATACAAACTGCTTCTACTACTGCAGGACAAACATTCAACAGTCCAAGTGTACAACAACAAATCCAAAGTCTGGTTAGCCTTACTGGGGGAATCAATCCACAGCTTGGAACTTCTACACAACAATTTTTTAACCACCTCGGGAATAATCAACAACTTATCGGGCAAGGATTAAATGGACTAATTGCGGGTTTACAAGCAAATGAAGTTGCAAACAGTGCAAGAAACTTGATAGGAGACCTCTTTGGCA
>JAHFBE010000007.1:41620-47201 GCA_023250205.1 Candidatus Melainabacteria bacterium
GTAAAGAAGTATCTTATATCAGGGATTTTATACTTTAACATTGTAAATCTTTCGAGACCAAGACCAGCAGCAAATCCAGTCCACTCATCTGGATTAATATTCACTGCTTTTAACACATTTGGGTCAACCATTCCACAGCCAAGTAATTCCAGCCATCCTCTATTCCCACAAGTACCACATCCATTTCCATCACAAAAAGGACACTGAGCATCTAACTCTGCACTTGGTTCTGTAAAAGGAAAAAAGTCAGGTCTAAATCTAGTTTTAATTTCTTTTCCAAAAAAGTTATTAAGGAATTCATTTAAAACCCATTTCATATTTCCAAAAGTTAAATTTTTATCTACTGCCAAAATCTCAAGCTGATGGAAAAATGGCATTTTCCTTGCATTGATCTCTTCATTTCTATATACTCGTCCATGAGCCAAAACTCGTAAGGGTGGTTTCATTTTTTCCATAGCTCTGATTTGAATAGTAGAAGTATGACTTCTTAAAACCACATTTGGAGCTACATTGGTATAAAAAGTGTCTTGCTCATCCCTTGCCGGATGATCCTCAGGTGTATTTAAAGCTGTAAAATTATAAAACTCTGTTTCAAGCTCAGGTCCATCAACTACAGTAAACCCCATCCCCTGAAATATCTCTACAATTTCAGCAGTAACAAGACTTAAAGGATGCTCATGTCCAATTTCATAAGGAACACCTGGTAAAGTAATATCAAATTTGTCTTCTAGTAGCTTACTCTCTAATTCATTTTCTTCAACATATAATTTTTTCTCATCAAAGATTCTTTGAATATAAATTTTTAAGTCATTTAGCAACTTTCCATACAACGGCCGATCTTCTTTAGATAAATTTCTAAGATTGCTTTGCTCCCTTATTAAAAAACTTTTTTCTCCCAAATACTTAATACGAAATGATTCAAGACTTTTAGGATCACTAACAGACTTAGTTTCCTTGTCTAATTCATTCTTTAATTTACTTATTTCTGCTTCTAAAGTATTTATCATAATCTTATATTATAGAATATACTAACCTATGCCGTTAGATCTTAAAAAAGTAATATTACAGCTAAAAAACATTGAAAATAATGATGTACAGAATTTGAATAGGAATCGACTGGATTCTACTTATAAACTCTTAGAGCTTGCATTCAATAACCAGGAAACTCTTAAAGCTAAATTATATGAAACTCAAAAATCCAAATTCTTTTTTGCAATACCAGGAAGCAAAGATAATTTAGAACAATTGATTAGTTCTACTAAAGATTTCTCATCTCCTCACATAACCGTTGCTACAGATGGTTCACAAATTAACCCTTCAGCACATGAAATCACCTCTTCTTTCTTAATAAACATTGGGCTTGTTGGTATTCCTTATTTTGCAAAAGATATTCCGGTTAATCTCACAAGTGAACCAACCATATACAACTCCCAGGAAGATATCAATTCAAAAACAATAAATGAAAGTATGCAGGAAGATGATCTTATATCCTACGAAAGAACATTAAAGGAAATTGAAGAAATAGTTAAATTGGCTAAAAGCTATAAAAATCATAATATTCCAGTAGTAGCTCTTTTAGATGGTACTTTAATTCACTGGCATATTGAAAAGTTTAGTAATTATTTTATAGAAAATTTTATAAAAAGATTTTCAGATGCTATGAGTGAGTTAAAAGAACTTAATATCCCTATAGCAAGTTTTCTCAGCAATTCAAGATCAAATGATTTAATAAACATGCTTAGAATTTACAAGTGTCCGTATAAATCCGTAGACTGTAAGAAGCATTGCGGGGATCTTGATTCAAAAAGCCTCCCTTGTAATCCCTGTCTAGATTATGCTCCTGTATTGGACAGAAGATTAATTGAAAAGTACTTTATTAGTAAAAAGGGAGAAACAGGTTCAAGAACAGTTTTGTTTAAATCAAACAGTAAAATATTAAGTTATTACCCTGACGACTTCAAGGTGTCTTTCTTTTACATGAATACTGGGTCAGAAATAGCAAGAGTAGAGATTCCTGCATATGTTGCAAACAACAACAGCCTTCTTGAATTAACACATAATGCAGTTACACTCCAGTGTAAAGTAGGATTTGGATATCCTGTAACACTTAGTGAAGCTCACTTACAGGCAGTAGTTACTAAAGCAGATCGTCAGATATTTTATGACCTGATAAAAGAACAAATGTTAAAAGGAAAACAAGTTTCCGTTAAACTATCAAATAAGGAATTAAAAAAGAGAGTTAGTTTTGTATAAATCACTTTTCTGCTGTTATTTTAGCCAGCATACTGGTAATCTCTTTGGCTTTTCTAGTTGAATCCATAACTTGTTTCTTTATATTTTTTTTATTCAACCCATCATAAAACTCATTCAATTTCACCAAGTTATCATTAAAATCCATCAAATTATCTGATAATTCTGAATCACTAATATCTACACTTGCACTTGTTAAAGAAGCATTCACATCATTTAAATGGTCAAGAATTTTAGCCTTAAAGCTTTTCAAATCTTGAACTGTTTCTGGATTTGAAAGATTCTCAGAAATCTCAGTCAGATTTCCCGACAGTTCATTTAAATCTGCCTTGACTGAAGAAAGATTCTTTTTATCACTAATGATTTTATTCAAAGATGCTATTGGCTGTTTTGCTTTAACTAATAATTCATTGGCTTCTAATGTTCTTTTTGTAAGCTTTTGTTTCATTTCTATTAAATTAGTTTCATGTTCAAGGAGAGTATTTGCCGTTCCATTTAATGATTCAGAAACACGTGAAAAAATTATCCTTGCTTTCTCAAAATTCTCAGGAGTAACGTGTTCTACAATTTGACCTGAGACCTTTTTCAGCCCATCAAACAGATCAATAGATGCATGCAGCCATGATTCACTTGTAATTGGCTCCTGAATAATATAAGCCTTATCACTACCAATATCTTGGCTTGGCGAAATAACTTCAAGCACTCTCCCATGATTAGGTCTAAATGAAGTAATCGACAATAATGAACCTGGCGGTGGCTTCACCGCTGATTTATCAGTTAATCTTACAGTTACTAATATTCCATCAGGCACAGATTTTGTTCTGATTACTTCTCCAATTTTTACCCCTAAAGCAGTTACGGGTGCACCCTGTGGCAAACCATCAATGTTTTTAAACTTAGCCTCAAAAGTCTCTTCAGGATTAAAATATACATAAACCCCGATCGACAATATGAATATTCCAAGTAAAAATATTGCTAACCTGATCATAAATTATTTCAGCTTTGTGGTTCTTGTAATTCTTTTTCTTTTGTTTGAGCTTCCTGAATTGCCGGTTTATAAGCTTCTTCACTATTTTCATTATGAAAAGTAGCAACTGCTTCTCCTGTAGTTGGAATAATTATCCCAACAGTAGCAGTTTTATTTTTATTTGCATTATAAAAATCAATAATTTTAAGTTCACTTGCTAGTTTTTGTGAAGCTTCTGCCTTAGATGGAGTAGAAACATCAAGCTGAACAAGTTCAATTGTTTGTGAAAGATCTTTTACTAGCAAATCAAGTGTCGGTTGAATATTCTTACAACCTGGACACCAACTAGCATAAATTTCTGCAACTATAACTTTTTTTTCCCCAGACTTCTCTGTACTTTTTGCAGACTGCTTACCTTCTGTCTTATGTTTTTTAAAGAAAAAAGCAGATGAAGTATTATTCACAGTAATTCCAAAAAAGGAAATTAATACAAAAATGAGAACTGATTTTTTTAACATTGACTTCCTCCAAACTATTCCAGCTAAATTGTTAAAAGCAGAACTAGACATTACTTTATAATAATATATACTCCCTCATTCCCTAATAGGAGTTTTAAGATAAGCTACATCAATCACCCAAAAATAACACTAACTAAGCTTAACTTGCCAATTAGTTTGTATTATTGTTAGCATGTAAATGTCAAACCAAAGAATTTTTACTTATGCAATTAAAAGAGGAAATAAAACAGGAACATAATTCAAATAACATAATGCCTGAACCCACTTTGAAAACAAAAGCTTATTTATTTTTTAAAGAGATTGTTGAGCTTATTGTAGTTACTTTATTCCTTTTAATCGTAATAAGACAAGGATTTATAGAAGCAAGATACATTCCAAGCGAATCAATGGTTCCTACTTTGAAGATAAATGATCGTTTAATTGTAGAAAAAGTAACAAAAAATCTACGAGTGGTAGGACTTGATTTCCCTATAAAACGCGGTGATGTTTTGGTGTTTTATCCCCCAGCAGAAGGAAATCGCGGAAAAGATTTGCATTATGATCCTCTGAGCATTTTTGCCAGATGGACTGGTCTTCCATTTTTACCACAAGATGATGCTTATATAAAAAGAGTAGTAGGCCTACCAGGTGATGTAATTGAAATACATAAAGGGGAAGGCGTATATATTAATGGCAAGCTTCTTATTGAATCCTATGCAAATGAAGTTCCAAATTATAACTGTATAGATTTGTCTGATATAGATGTTTACAGAAGAGAGGGGAAATCCGGCAAAATCGTGGTTCCTAAGGGACATCTTTTTATGATGGGGGATAACAGAAACAGAAGTCAAGATAGTCACGTCTGGGGTTTCTTAGATACTAGAAGAATTGTTGGTAGAGCAGCAGTTATTGTTTGGAGAACTTTAAAAGAAAAACCAATTTTATTTCAACAGACAGAAAGATTATTAAATTTTTAAATGAAAACAAAGAAAGAAAAGGTTGCATACGTAAGAAATATCAATAAACCTATTAAAGGTTTTGGACAATCTGTTTTTTGGAGATTCTTAAGTCTCTGGTTAATAGTAAGTTTCTTTTATTTTTTATATAACACACATCCTTACTATCTGAACCATGACTTTGATAATGCAAGAGTTTTAATTCGTGGTGCCTATATGATTTTTTGTGTTCTTGCCCTGCCTTACACCTGGCTTACACTGAAATTCAATTACCGTCTCAAAGATGATTTTCGTGATCCTACAATTATATTTTTTGTATTGTTAAAAAGAGTAGGATTAGCACTTGCAAATAGAGATTTTCAACAAATTACAGGATTATTTAAAGTAAAAAGATTTAACAATTTTTGTTTAACCTGCCTTGTAAAGGGTTTTTTCCTTCCACTGATGGCTATGTTTATGTTTCACCACGTAACCACAGTACAAGCATTAATGGTAAACGTTTCAACTCCAATGGATGGAGTCAGAATGTGTAACTGGTTTTTAGATTTAGTCTATAACCTTCTGTTCGTAGTAGATACCGGCATTGCACTGGTAGGATATGGTCTTGAGCTAAAATGGCTTGGAAATAAAACAAGATCAGTTGAACCTACAATGTTTGGATGGGCCGTAGCACTCATGTGCTATCCTCCATTCAATCAGACAAGTAGTGTTTACTTCCCTTTATACGATAACCAAGAGTTTTACATCCCACTTACCGAAGAGCAAAGAATCTTTGTAAGAATAGTTATTATTTTCTTATATGGAATATTTGTCTGGGGAACTCTTGCCCTTGGGGTAAGGTTTAGTAATTTAAGTAATAAGGGAATTATTGATCGTGGTCCATATAAATATATTAGACATCCTGCCTATGC
>JAHFBE010000008.1:0-20043 GCA_023250205.1 Candidatus Melainabacteria bacterium
AAACCGGACAAGTTTTCAGCTACATTCATATCATCAATTCCCTCAAGAGTAAAAACAAAAATATTTTTATGTTTCTTTGCTCTTAAAACATTGAATTCTTGTTTTATTCCATTTTCATCCTCTACAAAAATTGATTTTACATCTACTAGGTAATCATCAGGAGACATTGAGGGATTTATTTTGACATCTCCCTTATTTCCAAAAGTGCCTACTATTGTACCTATTAAAAACATAAGAACGAAGCATGAGGAATGAGACATGAAGCATGATTTTGTTCTTCCTGATTTTTGCTTCCTGTTTCTTGTTTCCTGTTTCTTGTTTCTTGCTTCATATTTCCTCAATTAACCTAAATCAGATTTTATTTAAATACTACGGCTGGTTTAGTGTCAGTTGTTATAACAGTTTTTGGTGCCCAAACGGAATTAGCAATCATTTCAATTCCTTCGCTTACCTTACAATTGTTTCCAATAATACTGTTAATTATTTTCACATTCTTATTAATGTGAGAATCTGTCCAGATCATTGAATCTGAAATATATGAATTAGACTCAATGACGCAATTATTTTCTATATAAACAGCTCCACTTATAGTAACGTTAGCACCGATTTTTACATTATTACCAAGATAAACTGCCCCTTCAATTTTAGAAGATGGATCGATGGTTGTATTTCTCCCCTTGTATCCAAAGGAAGTTTTTTCCGCATCAATTTTTATAGATACTTTTCCTTCCAGTGTATCTTTAATGCTTTTTAAATATTGTTTTAGGGTCCCTATATCTGCCCAATACTTTTGTGTCTTTATTCCCTGTATTGGAATATTCTTAGACATTAATTTTTGAAATAAATCTGTTGCAACATCAAATTTAAGCATCTCGCTTTCTGTAGGAATTTCGCTAATCACACTTTGATTAAAAAAATAAATGCCGGTATTTGCAAGATTACTTTTGGCTTCTTCAGGTTTTGGTTTTTCCTGAAAAGAAACTATTCTATTATCCTTATCAAGGACTGCAACACCATATTGCCTGGTGTCTTCTACTTCTTTTATTGCAGCAGTTACAGCACAATTGCTGTTTATGTGAGCTTCATAAAGCTTGGTTAAATCAATATCAGTTAGTGCATCAGACATAATCACTAAAATCACATCGTCAGTTAAAAACTTTGTACAGCTTCTTATTCCACCTGCTACTCCGGTTAATTGTGGTTCATATACAAGGTTTAAATTAACTCCAAGCCTTTTATCTGATTCTTTAAAATGCTCTTCGATTTTATCTGCCATTACATGTGTATTTGCTGCTAGATTTGTAAAACCATGTTCTTTGCACAAAAGAATAATATGTTCCATTACGGGTCTTCCAAGAATTGGACAAAGCGGTTTTGGTAAGTAAGATGTAAGAGGATCAAGCCTGGAGCCCACTCCCGCTGCAAGAATCATTGCCTGATTGTGCTTTTTCATATTAAGTAGTCGCTCTGTCTATTGCATTAAGAACCTGTTGAGGGGCTGTTCCTCCATAGACATTTTTGGATTCTACGCAGAACTCAATCTTTATTTTGTCAATGATATCATCCCCAAACAATTTGTGAAATGTATTCCATTCACTCATGCTTAAATCTTTAAAAGTTCTATTTCTTTCAATACAATAAGCTACTATCTTTCCTGCTACTTCATGTGCAATTCTAAAAGGTACATCTTTTTTAGTTAAATAATCAGCGATGTCAGTAGCACTCATAAAGCTATTTTCTGATACTTTATACATCTTATCCTTGTTGAAGTTAATGTTTTGTAAGAATTCATTTGTAATTTCTAAAACTATTTTTATATTATCAATTGAATTAAAAATCAGCTCTTTGTCTTCTTGCAGATCTTTGTTATATGCCAGTGGTATACCTTTTAAAAGTGTAAGAATTGCAGTCAGGTTTCCAATAAACCTTCCTGTTTTACCCCGTATTAATTCAGGGATATCAGGATTTTTCTTTTGTGGCATCATGCTACTTCCTGTAGCATAAGCATCTGAGATTGATATGAATTGAAATTCTTCAGTGTTCCACAGGATCATTTCTTCTGCCCACTGACTTAAATGAATACTTAAAAGAGAAATATTAAAGAGGCACTCAGCAATGAAATCTCGATCAGAAACTGCATCTAAACTGTTTTCAGAAACTTTGCTAAATCCAAGAGCTTTAGCTAAGTAGTCTCTGTCAATTGGATAACTGCTTCCAGCAAGTGCTCCGGAACCTAAAGTTAAAACATCTACTCGACTTAAGTTCTCGGTAAACCTTTGAATATCTCTGCTTAGCTTTTGCTCATAAGATAAAAAATAGTGTCCTAAAGTAATAGGTTGTGCCTGTTGAAGATGAGTATATCCAGGCATAATTGTATTAAAGTGCTCTCTTGCAAGAGTAATAAGCCTAGATTTTAAGTCTTCTAATAAAGAACGAGTTTGATTGAGCTCTTCTTTTAGCCAGTATCTGATATCACAGGAAACCTGATCATTTCTGCTTCTACCGGTGTGTAACTTTTTACCTACATCCCCAATAATATTTATTAGCCTGTTTTCAACAGCTGAATGAATATCTTCATTCCTATTTTCTTCAAACCACTTTTCTTTATCAGATTGAATTTCTTCAAATATTTTATTTAAACCACGGATTATTTCTTCTGATTCAAGGTTTGATATTATTTTGCAGTGAGCTAGTGTCTTTGCATAAGCAATTGAGCAGGAAATATCTTCTTTATAGAGTCTTTTGTCAAAGCTAAGACTTGAATTAAACCTGTCCAGAAGCTCAGCACTCCCTTTACTAAAGCGTCCAGACCAAAACTTTTTGTCATTTAATTTACTCATGACTACATTATATTAAAACATATTATTTGTCACTGCGAGAAATGAAGTGACGAAGCAGTCTCGATCTAACCTGCGCAAATAGTTTGGGATTGCCGTGGAGACGTTGCATGCAACGTCTCTTCCCTCGCAATGATAAATAAAATTAAATTTTCTGAAACATGTACCCGGTACCGCGCGAGGTAAGAATAAGCTCAGGATTTGCAGGATCTTCTTCAAGCTTTGAGCGTAGCCTGCTTATGTGAACATCTACTACTCTAGTATCAATTCGATGATCTGCAGGATATGACCATACTTGCTGTAAGATATCACCTCTAGAATATGGTTTCCCAGAGTTGTTTACTAAGAGTTCAAGGAGATTGAATTCCATTCCTGTCAGCCTAATTCTTTCATTGTTCTTATAAACTTGTCTTTTACTTGTATCTATCTTTAAGTTTCCAATAACTATTACGTTATTGGAATGTCCTGTAGTTTGCTCCATTGGCCTATCAGTGACTCTTCGTAGAACGGCCTTAATTCTGGCTTCAAGTTCATTTGGGCTAAATGGTTTTGTTACATAATCATCAGCACCCATCTCTAACCCTTTAATTCGATCAGCCACATCTGTAATTGCAGAGAGAATAATTACGGGGACTTCTGAGTATGAGCGTATTTCTTTGCAGACTGCAAAACCATCAACTTTTGGAAGCATGATATCTAGAATTACGATGTCAGGGTGATAAGTATTAAATTTTTCAATTGCTTCTTCACCATCAACAGCAATATCTACTTGATAACCAGAAAGCTTTAATCTTGTTTCAAGAATTCTTCGTATGGCAGTTTCATCATCAGCAATTAATACTTTTGTCTTTGGCTCTTTTTCTGGTTGCTCAACTATTGTTATAGACTGGCTAGCCTCGTTTTCATTTTTTAAAACGGCTTCCATAAAATTAACTCCTTACTTACCAATTGGTGAGATATACTTTAAATTGCTTAATGATTAATATAGCTCATGTTAAGAAATATGAACAGGTACCCTGCCCTTATATGGTCTCTAAGTCTCTAAAATTGCTTTTAATTTTATTTTTTATTGTATTAACCTTTACCTTAAGAAACCTACCTGCCTGGTGTAGCCCCCTTGAAGAAGCAAAGATTGTTAAGCCAAATAATGTAAATGAACGCTCTCTAGAAGTTTCAGAGAAATATTATAAAAAAGAATCAATTTTAAAATTTAATGAGGCCGTAAAAAACTGGGAATCTAAAAATGCTGATGAAGCAATAAAACTTTGGGAAGAAGCAATTAGTATTGATTCAAATCTCTGGGTTGCATATTTGGGTCTTGGGCAGGCATATGATGCCAAAAAGGAATATCAAAAATCTTTAGATGCCTATAATAATTATCTAGCACTAGCACCAAAGGAAGCTCCTGACAGGGATACCGTTCTTGAAGCAGTTAAATATCTTACTTATCTTTTACGACATGGAGAAGATGCTATCAAAGGAAGTGATTATTTATCGCTTGTCAAAACAAAGCATCAAGGCAAAGATCATTATGCGAGATTTGATTTAAGTAAACCGCTTAAGATCTATTTTTATCCAGCAAGTGGGGTTCCAAATTATAAGAATGAATTTCAGGATGCATTTTTAACTGGTGCAAAGCTATGGCAGGAGACTTTGCCAGGGTTAAAATTTGAAGTTTTAGACAATACTATCTTAAAGATATTTTCAGGGAAAAAAGCTGCAGAGAAAGAGAAAGAACTTATCGATCAGGCTCAAATTAAAGTAATTTTCCCCTCCAGATTTAAAGTAAAAGGAGATCCTACAAATCCACTTGCAGCACAAATAGATGCACAAAGTTTTCCGATCATCCGGGACAAAAAAAACTTTAGGGTTCTGGGAGTAATCATGATTAGTCCTTTTATTTACTTTCAATCACAGATTGCTATTCCTCTTGAGCCATTAAGTAAGCTAAGCAAGGAAGAACAGATTAAAAAAATAAAAATAATAAGTGCTCGTGAAATTGGTCATGCACTGGGACTTTGGGGATTTAGTCCAAATCCTGATGACCTGATGTTTGAGGGTGAAATTAATGAATTTAAACTTTCTGATAGAGATAAAAACACCATGAAAAAACTCTATGAGTTAGATCCTGAGAAGGAAGATCTGCTAACTAATTAGTGACGTCTTTGCGAGACGAGCGGAGCGAGGCGTGGCAATCCCGAACTATTTGCGCAAGTTAGATCGGGATTGCTTCGTCGCTAACGCTCCTCGCAATGACATCTCTAAGCAGCAAGGCTCCCGACACTTTGCAGTGTTCTTTCATATTCTTCCATTACATTTTTGGCATCCTGATAAACTGCTTTCATATCTATTTTTGCTTTTTCATAGTGTTTGTGATGATCGTGATTAAGTTTTTCTTTGTCTGGATCATGCAAGAATCTTTCTTCTAATTTTGCTCTAGGTTCAAAGTGTTTTGCTATTTTAATGGCACTATATGCGCTAAGAAAATTAGCCAGAGGTTCTAATCTTCCTATATAATCATGGAACCAGGCACAACTTGTAAACATGTGAGCTTTAAGTTTTTGCATTTCAATTAACTTGTAAGCTTCTTCCAGTTTCCTGTCTGACAATCCAGATTTTCCATATTTGTCAAAAAATTCATAAAATGTTTCTTTCCCTGAAGTAACAGAACCATAATTTTCAGTAGCAAGTTGTGGGTCATGAAAATATTGACCAGCATGTTTTAAAAATATTCTATCTAGGTCTAAAGCTAATCTGTCAAAGGCTTTTCTCATTTCTACACGCCACTGAGAACCTATACTACCTTCACGGCAATGATCACCTTCATGTGTAAATTCTTTTCCCCATCTTACAAGTCCGTGTTCACAGCTCCAGGATGAGTAATCTATAATTTCTACATCCCATTTTGGAGGGTTTTCTTCCAAAAATAATCCGTAATTAGTAAGTTTTATGTCTGGATTTTTCTCTATTAGGTTCAGAGAGTTTGCTAAAAGATCTACTTTTCCTTTGTGGTGATGCCCAAACGTTTCTCCATCGACAGCAAAGTGTTTTAATTCACCCCAGATGTTGAGCCATCTGGCTGTAAAATTATTTTCATTATGGTATATCCATTCTGTTTGTTTGTTTGGAAAACCAAGATCTCCTGAAAATGATTTGTCATAAAAGAATACAGCAATCTCTTTTTTTGTGTCTTCAAAATAGATCTTATAAGGCTTTGATATATCTATATGTCCACCCTCTACACTTTTCCATTCATGTTCACTACTAAACAATGGCTTTACTTTTTTTGCCTGGCGAGGAGCGAGAACTACATATTTTATGCCAACATCAGCAAGAACTGATAAAGTCTTTTTATCTACTGCTGCTTCAGGAAGCCACATCCCTTCCGGGAATCTACCATAGTGTTTTTCATATTCTTCAATGCTCCATAAAGCATGAAGCAGTTTATCTTTAGCATTAGCCAAGGGCATGATTATATGATTTGGAGAAGCTTGCCCAATTGCATTACTATGTCCACCAAATCTATCAAAACTTCTTTTTTCACTTTCTATAATATTGTTGTAAACATGAGGAGCCCTTATCCATAAGTCTTTTAATAAACTTGGACTCATGTTAAATGGTAAACGTGAATAAATTCCTTTTGCAGCAGAGGGTTCATAGCATTCTTGAGTAATTTTTTGATTGTAGTCAACCAGTTTTTCATCTTTATTGGATACGTATAAATTTGGTATTAAAGCTCTGTCATGAACTCTTCCGTTATATCTGACTTTTAATGGAATATAAGCAGTTTCAAAGAGATCTCTGAATGGCTGATGACAATGCAGTAATCCTGTAAGTTGTATTCCCATAAAACTTCTTTGTTTTTTATATAACGCAAAATAACTGCTACGCAGATTATTTTGCTATTTCTCTTTTAATTTTTCCCGAAGCTCAGGTTTGTATTTTTAACAAACCTGAGCTTTTATAAAATTTAAAGAGTTAAGTAAAAGAGATTAGGTTTATTCTATAGAATAAACAACAATGTGTCTACGAATATAATTAATAATTCACTAATAACTTAGATTAAACTTTAGTTTCTTTAACAAGCCATTTTAAGTATTTATTTGATCCTGCTTCTATAGGGAGTGCAACTACTTCTGGAACTGTATAGCTGTGTAAAGATTTAATTTTATCTTTTAAAACCTCAAAATTTCCGCTAACTGTTTTTATAATACAAAGAGCTTCTGTCTCCCTGCAAATTTCTCCCTGCCACTTATAAATGGAACGAACTTTATTTATGATATTTACACAGGCAGCTAGTCCGTCCTTAACTATTTCGCCGGCTATTTTTTCTGCTTCGGTAATATCTTTGCAGGTCATTAAAACAATAATAGGATCTTTTGCATCAGTCATAATTTAACCTCAATAGTGAGATTTTAGCATAATTACTTATCAATCTGAAATAAAAACTGTTTTGGAAATGCTTAAACTTCTATTTTAATTAATCAAAATAAGTCTTCCAGGATGATTTGTACTGCCCCTGCTGGTATAGTCACTTTCATCTCTAAGCCAGGTAACGGTTTTCTCCAAAGAGTCTCCAATTGCAAGTTTGCGTGAAATATCGTCTAGAAGTTTTTTTACAGTACCTAATCCGGACTGATCTGCACCAATTAAATAACCTGCTTTTTTTCCATTTGCAGTGATGTTTAAAACATAGCCATCTAAAGTATTTGCAGACAGGGGTAAATCATTTTTAGTAACAGTGTATTCTCCTTTTTCATACACACTCTTATGTGTAAATCCCGTATCTATATCTATAGCATCAGCAATGCCTGTTAACACTACTGTAAAATCCTTGCCTTTTCTCACATGTGATTCTAAATATCTCTCTTGTTCTTTATCTCCATTAGCAACCTTTACAGTTCCTGTAAATTCTTTACTTGCAAATCCGTTTGTGATTTGTTTCTTAGGAATGTTTTCAAAAGGAGCTTCTAAATAACTGTCTCGCTCTTTTATTAAATCTTTTTGATTTGAATTACCTGAAAAAAAATAAGTAAACGGTGAAGCAAGAACTGAAAGAACTCTAGACATAATTTCTCCTTTTCAATAATTTGTTTTTAACTTGTTAAGTATTTGAACATGGAAATATGTTCTTAATCAAGGGTTGAAATATAAAAGTATTAGATGTAAGAAAAAAATCTACATTGAATCATGAATATCTAAGGCAATTGAATTAGCATGATCTGTATTTTGTTCAAGAGCATCTCTTAAAAAATCCTGAGGATTTTCTTCTTTTAATGCTTGTCTAATGATTATTGCAGCTCGAAGGGCATTAAACTGAACTGCTGGCATTTTTATTCCTGAACCAGGATAATTATCATCTTTATCAAGTCTATCTAGTTCTTCCAGAACTAGCTCTGGAGTTGTTTTGTGTGCAGCAGCTCCCCAAGCTATAAAAGTTTGGATTGTTGCCGGGTCAAATTGATTTAGAGAAATAGGTTTAATCATAAGAATCTGTTTTGTATTATTAATGCATAAACTGGTCTTTCAGATCAAGTCTTGACTTCTATTTTGGGTTTAATTGAATTGTTATAGAGGTCAATTACATTGGATATTAGCTCTTTAACATTTTCGGGAATTCCTTCTTCAAATTCTAAATTTACAAGATGTCTGAAACCATTATCCATGGAATCAAGTAATTTTATTGCAAGTTTAACTGGATTTTTATCCTGTGCTATTGGTGCATATTCATCTGGCATTGGGATATTAGAACTAAAATGCAAAATATTAAACACATCTTTTTTATCAAGATCTCTACAAACTTTTATTAGACCTTGTTGTTGTGGTAAAGTTGCTCTCCAGTAATTCATTAAAGATTTATGCAAAAGAATTCGTACATCTTTAGGGACTTCAGGGCTACAGTAATAGAATCTGACTGGTATATGTTGAGACTTTAATTCATTTAGAAATTTTGCAGGGAACTCAAAAGGTCTTGCTGTAATTTCTTTAAATGCTTCTCCTATAGTATCCTTTTTCCCTGGTACTTCGTGGAAAGAAGCTTTTAAGAGTGAGCTTTTTTCAGAGGCTCTTGATATGTTTAACATTACTAACATTGAAGTATTATTAAACTATGTTTCAATAAAGTAATAAGTAATTATTATCATTTGCTAAGTAAAATATGTGTAAGAAAATCTAAAATTTCATGATAGAAATTTAAGAGAAGAGTAGTGTAAAGCAAATACAAGCAAAGATTTTCTGGAAAAGATATGACTGAACCGTCTAAAGCATATAATCCAAAAGAAGTTGAAGAGAAGTGGTTAAATACTTGGCTTGGCGAAAAACTTTTCAAGTCAAGTATTGATCCAAGCAAAGAAAGTTTTTCTATTGCACTTCCTCCACCAAATGTAACCGGCAGTCTTCATATGGGACATGCATTTGGAGATACTATTCAGGATGTTTTAATCAGATACCATAAAATGAACGGAAAAAATGTTCTTTGGCAGGGGGGTACAGACCATGCAGGAATTGCAACGCAGGTTTTAGTAGAAAGAGATATTTCAAAAAATGAGAAGAAAAGAAAAGAAGATTTAGGCAGAGAAGAGTTTTTAAAACGAGTTTGGGTATGGAAAGAAAAGCATGGGAATCAGATTATTAATCAAATGCAAAAGCTTGGCTGTATGCTTGATTATAATCGCCTTGCTTTTACAATGGATGATAACTATTCAAAGGCAGTTAAAAAAGTATTTGTAGAGCTTTATAAAAAGGGGTTGATTTACAGAGGGAAACGAATTGTTAACTGGTGTCCGAAATGTTTAACTAGTATTAGTGATCTTGAAGTAGAAACTGAGCAGATAAAGGGAAAACTTTTTCATATCTTATATCCATTTGATTTCAATGATTTTTCAAAAGGTGGAATTACTGTAGCTACTACGCGTCCTGAAACAATGTATGGAGATGTAGCAGTAGCAGTAAATCTAAATGATGGAAGGTATAAAAAATTAATTGGAACAAAGATCTTTCTCCCGTTTTTAAATAAACAAATTCCAATAATAGGTGATGAAGCGATCGAGCTTGATTTTGGAACAGGATGTTTAAAAGTTACACCAGCACATGATTTGGTGGATTATGAAATATATGAGAGACATAAAGAGCTTGGGAATTTTCCTGAGATTATGTCTCCAAATGGAAAAATTATTGATAAGGAAAATATTGGAATACCGGCAGACATTCAAAATCTTGATCGATTTAAAGCTAGAGAACTTACAGTTCAGAAGCTGGAAGAGCTTGGTCTATTAAAACAAGTTGTAGAGTATGATCAGGCTTCCAGTAAGCATGATCGTTGTGGAACAGTTATAGAGCCTTATTTATCTGAGCAGTGGTACGTGAAAATGGGACCACTTGCAAAACCTGCTATTAAAGTAGTAGAAGAAGGAAAAATAAAATTTACTCCTGAGCGTTATAAAGATCACTATTTAAACTGGTTAAAAAATATTAGAGATTGGTGTATAAGTCGGCAACTTTGGTGGGGACATCAGATTCCTGTCTGGTATAAAAAAGAGACGAGTGAAATTTATGTTTCAGAAGAGCCCCCAAAGGATATTGAAAATTATATTCAAGATCCGGATGTTTTAGATACATGGTTTAGTTCAGCACTATGGCCTTTTGTAACTCTTGGATGGCCTGAAGATTCTGTTATTGCGAGCCCCCACGCTTTGCTCGGGGTAAACTCCGCGAAGCAATCTCATAACAGTTATAACGAAAGTGAGATTGCTTCGTCGTCCGCCAAAGGCAGACTCCTCGCAATGACAAGTTACTTCAAAGCATTTTACCCAACCAGTGTTTTAGCAACAGCCAGAGAAATTATTAATCTATGGGTTTCAAGAATGGTTTTTATGGGTTTGGAATTTGCTGGGAATATTCCTTTTAAAGAAGTCCTTATTCATCCTGTTATTCAGACCCCGGATGGCAAGAGGATGTCGAAATCAAAAGGAAATGCAATTGATCCTCTTGAGATGATTGATAAATATGGAGCAGATGCAAACAGGTTTTGGTATTTTAGTTTGGGAATTACAGGAAATCAGGATGTTCGTTTTCCGGGAAGAAAAGATAAAGAAGGGAAGTGGGAGTCTGATACTCTTGAGCAGTATAGAAGATTTGCAAATAAACTCTGGAATGCAAGCAGGTTTGTAATGCAAAATTTAGAACCTGAAAAAACTTATAATGCAAATTTAAAAAACATTGATTTAGAAAAATTAACTCTTGCAGACAAGTGGATTTTGCATCAATATTCAAATCAAATTTCTTCATATCCCAAATTATTTGATTTATATGATTTTGCTGAAATTGCAAGATCTTCTTATAGATTTATATGGGATGAATTTTGTGATTGGTACTTAGAAATTGCAAAAAGACAATTGTCAGAACCAGTGCTAAAAGAGCAAACCCAAACAATTCTTTTTTATATTATTGAAGGGATGATGAGGGCTCTTCATCCGATTATGCCGTTTATAACTGAAGAAATATGGCAGTCTATTCCGTTATCTGGCAGAGAAAAGAAAAGTATTTCTTTGACCACTTATCCAAAAATTAACTCCTCTTTTAGTAGTAATGAAGCAAAAAGTTTTGCACATGTAATTGATACAACAAGAACTATAAGAAATCTGAGGCAGACCGTTGGTATTCCATGGGTAAATGAAATTGATGTTAGGCTTTTTACGAAGAATGTACAGGAAAAAAACATATTAGAAAAATCAGTTGAATACATAGAGTTTCTAACAAAATCTAAAGTATCAATATTTGAAGACTTTAAGCCAATAAAGCCTTCTACAGGTGCTCTGGTTTTAGATACAAGGGTGCTTATCCCCATATCAGGTCTGGTTGACCTTGACAATATGTTAAGCAGTTTAAATAAAAAGAAAAATTCCTTTGAAAAAGAAATGGAAAGTCAGCAATTAAAGCTAAAAAATGAGAACTTTATTAATAATGCTGCTAAGGATAAAATAGATGAAGTTAAGACGAGAGTTCTTGAATTAGAGAATCAAATAAAAACGATAGATGAACAAATTGAATTATTAAAATAAATATGTGGTCGAAAAAAAATAAGAATGAATTCACGTCATTGCAAGAAGAGTCGAAGACTCGACGAAGCAATCTCTTAAACGTGAATAAGTTAGGGAGATTGCTTCGTCCGCCTAAGGCGGACTCGCAATGACGTGTTTCATTGAAACGTAAAAAAGTTACAGTCTTAGGTTCAACTGGTTCAATCGGCAGACAAACACTTGATGTACTGTCTGCATTTAAGGATGAGTTTGAAGTAGTTGGTTTAGCTGCAGGAAAAAATGCACCTCTTCTTGCAGAACAAATAAGAGAACATAATCCAAGATTTGTTTCTGTAAAAGATGCGTTCTTGGCTCAAGAATTAAAATCAATATTACAAAATCCGGTTATAGAAATTTTTTGGGGTGATATAGGACTTGAGTTTATTTCATCCTGTTCATGTGACATAGTAGTTAACAGCCTTGTTGGTTCTATGGGATTAAAGCCTACAATTGCAGCATTAAGTCATGGAAAAAGAGTAGCTTTTGCAAATAAAGAAACCCTTGTTGTTGCAGGTAGTTTAATTAAAGATCTTCTTGTGAAGAACAAAGGTGAAATTATCCCTCTTGATAGTGAGCATGTTGCAATACATCAGTGTATAGGGGATTCTCCAAAGGAAAAAATTAAAAGAGTTATTCTAACTGCCTCAGGAGGTCCTTTCAGAACATGGACTAAAGAGCAAATACAAACAGCTACGAAAGAACAAGCATTAAAACATCCTACATGGGTAATGGGACAAAAAATAACAATAGATTCAGCTACTTTAATGAATAAAGGACTAGAAATTATTGAAGCAATAGCTTTATTTGATTTGAATGTAGAACAGGTAGATGTTTTTGTTCACCCGCAAAGTATCATGCATAGTGCTGTTGAGTTTATAGACGGAAATATAATTGCACAGCTTGGAGCTACTGACATGAAGCTTCCTATTCAGTATTCCCTCTTTTATCCGGAAAGAAAGCAATTACCATTTAATTTATTCTGTGATCTTCTCTCTGTTGGAAAACTAGAATTTGAGAAACCAGATCTTTCGAAATTTCCATGCTTAAAACTTGCTTATGATGTTGCTAAGAATGGACAAAGTTACCCTATTGTTCTAAATGCTGCAAATGAGGTAGCGGTTGATTTGTTTTTAAAAGAGCAAATCTCATTTGTTGATATTGAAAAAATTATTTCAAGAGCGCTTGAAATGCATGATCCAGTTAATCCTAAATCTCTTGATGAGATTATGAATATTGACAAAGAAACAAGAATTAAAACAAGTGAATTAATAACCAGTGCAGTCTAAATCTAAATTAATAGTAGGTCTTGGAAATCCAGGCAGTGAAAATGAAAACACACGCCATAATATTGGTTTTACTGTGCTTGATGCTTTTGGAGAGAAATATAAAATATTAGGAAAAGAAGATAAAAAACTGTCTTCGTGGATTGGAAAGGAAAATATAGAAGTTAATAAGGAGGCTGGAGGAGTAATATTAGCTTGGCCTACGACTTTTATGAATAATTCAGGAGAAGCAGTTATAAAAATTCTAAACTGGTTTAAGATGGAGCCAAATAATTTAGTTGTAGTACATGATGATGTGGCAATTGATCTTGGAAAAATAAGAGTTGGCTTTAATAATGGGGCAGGCGGTCATCATGGTGTAGAATCAATAATCCAGATGCTTGGAGGAAACCAGGAATTTACTAGACTTAGAATAGGGGTAGGACCTGATCCTGGTGGTGATAAAAGAGCAGATTATGTATTAAAGAGATTTTTGAAAGAAGAAGAAAGTTTGGTGAAAAAAGTAATTGATCTTTCAATTTCAGCTCTTGAAGAAATAATGACACATGATGTGGGAGATGTAATGAACAAGTTTAATGGACTTGAGCTGACTATGAAGTCAGGAGAGGAAAATGGAGATTAATATGTCATTGCGAGCCCACTTTAGGTGGGCGAAGCAATGACATGTAGAATAGATATTATGAAACAATATCAACCACTCTATCTAAAATATCGCCCTCAAACTCTTTCTGAACTTGTGGGTCAGGAAGTTGTTACCAAAACGCTTTCCAATGCTCTTATTTATAATAAGATTGTTCATGCATATTTATTTTGTGGACCACGTGGTACTGGAAAAACTTCTACAGCGAGAATACTTGCAAAGTCCTTAAACTGTGAATCAGGAATTACTTTACAACCCTGTGGTAAATGTGTAGGTTGTCAGGGGATTACTAATGGAAATTCTCTTGATGTAATTGAAATAGATGCCGCAAGTCACAGGAAAGTAGAAGATGCAGAAGATCTTATAAATAGAGTAAATCTTGGAACTTATGGATCACGATTCAAAATCTATATTATCGATGAAGTTCATATGCTTACTGATCATGCGTTTAATGCTCTTTTAAAAACTATAGAAGAGCCCCCCAAAAACGTAATATTTATTTTAGCTACTACAGAAGAGCATAAGGTTATTCCGACTATTGTAAGCAGATGTCAGAAATTGGATTTTAAACTTGTTTCACGAGAACTCCTGGAGAACCGGGTAAAAGAAATAGCAAATAAAGAAAAAATAAATATTGATGACCATATAATTAACTTTATTGCAAAAAGATCTAATGGTTGTTTAAGAGATGCAGTCTCACTTCTTGATCAGATAAGTGTTTTACAGGTAGAAGATAAGCCTATTCCATCAAAAGAAGTCTTTGAATTGTTTGGAACCGTAGATAAAAGTAGCCTGTTTAAATTAATTGAATCAATCTTAGTGTTTGACAGAAAAAATGCTGTTGATACTGCTGAGCTCTTAATTAAAAGTGGAAAGGATATAAGTGAGTTGTTTCAAAGCTTACTTGAATTAGTAATTGATCTTGCAAAATCAAAAATTGACAATAATTATAGAAAGAAACTTGAAACAGAATTATCCTTGACTTTAAGTGTTCTAGATAAAATTACACAAGAACACTTACTAAAAATCATTGATAGATTATACGACTCACAGTCAAAGCTTCGTTTTGCAATAAGTCAGGAATTACAGTTTATGGTAGATATTATGGGTATGCTTGATGAAGATTTTCTTGTCTCATTGAAAGAACTTAAAGAAAAGATTGAAAGGTTGGAAAAGGGAGAACTCAAGGAAATAAAGAAAGAAGCACAAGCCCCAAAACAAGAAGTAAAATCTGTTAAGCAAGCAACTCAAGATATAGTACTAAAGGAGCAGAGCGACGAAGCAATCTCACAAGCAGTACACAAGGAAAGTAATAAGATTGCTTCGTCAGCTCTTTCAGAGCCTCCTCGCAATGATAGTTCTGAATTAGATGTTTTGTGGAGTGGAGCAGTAAGTATTATTGAAAGTAATCCTACTAAGACACTTCTTATACAGTCTGATAGTTATCTCCTTCAGTTACAGGGTGATATTGTTGAAATTGGACTTTCAAAAGATACATTTTTACCGAGATTGGAACAGGATATAAAGAAAAAAGAAATGATCTTAAAGGCTCTGCAAACCATATCGGGTTTAAATCCTAAGACAATTAAATTTAAAGTAGTTCCCAGAATAAAAAAAAGTGAATCTTTATCAGTAAATCAAGAGTCTGAGACTAATTCTGAGTCAAAAGTTATTCCTCAACAAACATATAAAAGTTCTGTTACGTCCCGTTCAAGTGATGATTTTACAAATGCTATGAATGAGCTTTTAGGTGCAAAGCAGGTAGAGTAACTTTTATTTATGGCTTGTCATTTACAATTCCCGCTTTAGCGGGAATCCAGATAAGCAAGCCTAGATTCTCCAGTCAAGCTGGAGAATGACATCCTGTTAGCAAAGTAAGTTAAACTAAATCGTACTTATCTCTAATCTTATCTTTAAGTTTATCTATCTTTGTTTTTGCTCCAAATTTATTAGATGCAAATCCGGTTCCAAAAATCCCATCATGTACTAAAAAGTTTGGAACAGATAAATCAACATTGCCTGAAGCCGTTTGCCCTATTATTCCACTTGGCATTACTTCATCTCTGTTAACTCCTTCAGCAGTTGTGTTAATTCCTATATCGAGGTAACCACCTCTGTCAAGAATTGTTATTGAGTATTCTTTTGTAGAAATTGTAGTAGTTCCTCCTGAGTGAGTGACAGTACCTTCTTTAAGTTTTGCTGTACCATTAAATCCACTACCATTTAAGCTTGTGCCTCCACCTGGATTTACAAGTAATGTATCATTGCCAAGGCGGACACCTATTTGTCCCATGACAGTAGCTCCACCACTTCCCCAGCCATTAAAAAGGGAGTTTATCTGAATCTTTGCATCAGATAAAAGATTAAATATATGACCTGGAATACCATGGAAATCAAAATGTGCTCCATTAAGTCCTACAAAGTGAGGATCTCCTGTTCCACTTGAACTTAAATTACCTGCTACTGCTGGAGGAGGAGGAGGAGGATCTCCTTCGATTATATAGGCGGCTATAGGTTTTCCTGTTATCGCATGAGTAACTTTTGAATTATCACCATAGGTGAGTTTACCGTTTGCATCAAATGTAAGTTTGTCTAATACTCCTTCGTTTCCTTCATTGTTAATATACTCAAGGCCTGGACCGTTATTTATAATTGAATTAAGTGTAGATTCATCTTCTGTCTCTATCTCATAATGTGCTGTTGGTAGGGTTTCAGTTGTATTTGCAGATATTGCAGCAGTACCTGTGCTTCCTTGTGTGGTAGGTTCTTGTATGTATAAGGAATTTTTCAGAGCTTCTTCAGGATTGCTGGCCGAAGTTTGCTCCGTTGGGTTATTAGAATAAACCATGTCTACTGAATTAACCATAAAATACCTCCCTAGATGAATGTCCTATTAATTACCAAAGAGTAATTAAGGGAAAGTTATGATTAGAGAAAAACTTGATATTTATTCAATTTGTGCAACTGCCCAGACACAAATAGCATTTTTTTGTCCTACAGAGTCAAGCCCTTCATTTGTCTTTGCTTTTATGTTTAATTGATTTTCTTTTAACTCCAGAAATTCATAAAGGTTCTTTTTTATAAGAGTTATATAGGGAGTAAGTTTTGGTTCTTGGGCAACTATTGTTGAATCAATGTTGATAATTTTGTAGCCTTTATTTTTTATAGTTGAATATACGATTTTTAAGAGATCTAAACTTTTTGCATCTTTCCACTTTGGATCGTTATCGGGGAAATATTGACCAATATCTCCAAGTCCTGCAGCTCCTAAGATGGCATCTATAATTGCATGTATAAGAACATCTGCGTCAGAATGTCCTAATAAGCCTTTTGAATAAGGAATTTCTATCCCTCCAAGAACCAATTTTCTTTTAGGAACAAGTTTGTGTATATCGTAACCATGGCCTACTGACATGTAGCTAATTATAAACTGACTCGGGTCTATAAGAAACTTGAGAATAATATGTCATTGCGAGGAACGCAGTGACGAAGCAATGACGTGAATCCTCGAAAACTTTACATCCCCAACCGACTCTCTCTCTAAACAGTAAAAACATTGAATTCAATACCATTATGTTAATCAATACTTAACTAAACTGGTTTCTAATTTAATTGTTAGGGGAAGGAATATGATATGAGAACTTCAGGACATATAGCAGTATCTGCAGTAATAGGGTTATTTGTTTATGGTGGCTATGGAGAAATTGGACCGGCCATTGCCAGTTTTTTAGTAGGAACCTTAATTGATCTGGATCATATTATTGATTATTTATATGCACATGGAAAAAAATGGGACTGGAAAAAAATCAATGGTGCGCATCATGAGAAAACAAGTGGGAAATTATATGTTCCATTACACTCCTATGAACTACTGCTTTTATACTTTTTTCTGACTATTGATCCTTCGTTAACACCATGGAGAGTAGGAGTTACACTTTCTCTTTTAGCTCATTTCTTATGCGATCAATTCTTTAATCCAAATAGAAAGTTTTCAACATATTTTCTAATACATAGAATTATTCATAAGTTTGACACTCAAAAAGTTTTAAAACATCCTGTTAAGGAGATAAAAAAGGCTTTAGCTGGATAGTAATTATAATTTACCAAATTAACCAAATACGATTTTCAAAATTAATTTTTTTTAATGTGGATAGTTATAAATTATGCTATTTTATTTTTAGGTTGAACAATCTGATGAGAATAGCAGCGTTAGCAGACTTACATTTAGTTAGCAAGAAGCCAAAAACTGGTTTTGATAAAGCAGGCTTAAATAATAAGCTTGAGATTATACAGTCTAAGTTAGTTGAGCTTGGTGATGAAGCTGGACTCTATAAACAATATTTTGATCCGTCCTTAAAACCTAGTACACAGCTAGATAAATTTTCAGATGTTTTGCCGCTTATTGCAAGAAAAATAAATGAATCAGAAGTTGATCTTGTTGTATTTAACGGTGACATATTTGATGTGTCTGATAAGCCAAATAGAGACACAGGGATCCATGATGATGTTTATGAAGCGATTTATCAATTTGTAAACCTAATAAAGCCTCCTGTGTTTTTTCTACCCGGAAACACTGACATTTCTTCCAAAGGTAATCTTCATGCTGATCTCACAAAATTAGATGGGTTAAATGATTTTGGAAAAGATAAATTAAAAAATGATCTTGGTAAAATTGCTCTAGTTTTTTCAAGACAAGGGAACTTTGCACTTAAAATGGAGGATTGTTCAATCTTTGGTTTAAATTCTGTGGGTGTAAGGAGATTAGGTCTTTCTCAGTCAGAGAATCCAAACTTTTTATATAAGTTTATAAAAGAAGATTCAAAACATTCTATACCAGTAGTTCTATTTACACATCATCCGCCATTTAGGGTTTTACCGCGGGAAGTAACAGATATTCTTGGGGCTGGGTTTCCTTCACAACAATGGATTTTAACTCAGTTACATGGTTATTCAAGTGATACAAATCAGCCAACAATGGTTGTTTCAGGACATTGCCATCAAAAGCTGGATACTTATAATGGACATGTAAGAGAAATTTGTTTATTACCAATGTTAAAGAAATTAGAAGGTGATGACAGTTTTAATATCGGAAGCTTGATTGAATTGAAGGGTGATGAATTTTCAGTAAGTGACTTAAAGATTTAAAGTTAAGGATATTATTTCCTTTCCCCGGTTACAGCAAAATTAACAAGCTGACCAATCTTTGCCGCGTGATCAGCAGCTCTTTCAAAGTTTTGGACTACAAAAAATAATTTAGAGAGACTGTCAATTTTATCTTCTGGAGCGTTTTTTATTAACAAAACAATTTTTTTAACAGTTTGTTTGTATAGATAATCTACGTGATCATCTAAAAGTGCAACTTTATTCTCTTTTCCTTTAAACATTTCTGAATAAGCAGTTATTGCTTCTGTGAGCATCTTTAATGCTGAGTTTGCCATTTCAATTATTTCTTCAGGCAATTCAACTTCAGCTAGGGAAATTTTATCTGATAATTTGGCAACCTTCTTAAAATGATCTCCTATTCTTTCTAGATTGTCTGTAACCTGAATAGAAGTAATAATTTGTCTAAAGTCTTTTGCTACAGGTTGTTGGAGAACAATTAATTGATCTCCAAAATCATGAACTTGCCAGCGTGCATTATCAATTTGTTTATCTTTTTCTTTAATTTGTTGGGATAGCTCACTAATAGTTTCTTTGTTCTTTAAGGACTGTAAAAGCAATTCACCATTGTCTTTGACTTTTTGCCCAAGATCTAGAACAAGGGACTGTAGATTGACTAATTCATCCTGAAATGTTGTACGTGCGGTTGAGTTCATAAGAGCTATTGTACAACAAGTTGCTTGCCATTACGAGGAGTTAAGTAACAGAGTGATGACAAATTAAACCTTTGTTTTCACTCTACTGGCAGGAATTCCTATTCCTACATGGCTTAATCCGTAGAGCTTTAGCTTTTCGGGATCATACAAATTTCTACCGTCAAATATCACTTTGTCTTTAAGTGATGAAGCCAGCTTTTCAAAATTTGGATTTCTAAACTGGAGCCATTCAGTACAAACGATCAATGCATCAGCCTCATTAATTGAATCCATTTCATTCTTTGCATATTCAATTTTATCTTTAAATTGGAAGTTATCAAAATATTTTTTTGTGTTTTTCAGAGCAATTGGATCGTATAGTTTTAACCTAGCACCTGACTTAACTATCCC
>JAHFBE010000008.1:20053-46467 GCA_023250205.1 Candidatus Melainabacteria bacterium
TTCTCTAATATCATCTGTCCCAGCTTTAAAACTTGTTCCCCAAACAGCAAGAGTTTTATTCTTTATTTCATTTCCAAACCAGCTTGTTACTTTATTTATAAACCATTTGGATTGTTTTTCATTTGCATCAAGTACTGATTTTGGTAATAATAAATTGATTGCATTCTCTTTGCAAAGATGTGCAACTGCTTGAACATCTTTTGGTAGACATGAGCCACCAAAACCAACTGAAGGGTATAAAAATTGTGAACCAATACGAGGATCGCTAACTATTCCTTCCCGGACTCTTCTAATATCTGCTCCAATTGAATCACATAATAAGGCAAGTTCATTTATAAAGGAGACTTTTAATGCAAGCATAAAATTACTTGCATACTTTACAGTCTCCGCGGATAAGGGATCCATGATTAATATAGGGTGCCCGTTTCTGGTCAAGTGCGAATATAGTTCTTTCATCATCTCAGCAGATTTTATATTTTCTGTGCCAACTACTATTCGATCTGGTTTCATGAAATCCTGAACAGCAGAACCTTCTTTTAAAAACTCGGGATTTGATACAACATCAAACTCAGTATTTAATTTGTTTTTTATGTATTTTTTTAATTCAAAATTGGTACCAATTGGAACGGTAGATTTTAAAATAAAGACTTTATAGCTTTTTATTAAAGGAATTAATGAATCTACGGCTTTATATATTGCGGTGAGATCAGGAGTTCCATCATCTTTAGAAGGGGTTCCAACAGCTAAAAATATCAATTCTGATTTATCGATTTCAGGGGTAAAGCCATGTATAAAATTAAGTCTGCCTTCTGAATCATTCTTTGAAACTAGTTCTCTTAAGCCAGGTTCGTAAATCGGTATTTGTCCTTCTTTAAGTAGTTTAATTCTTTCAGAATCAATATCAACACCAACAACTTCATGTCCTAACTCAGCCAAACAAGCTGCAGTAACTAATCCTACATATCCTAAGCCGATTACGGTAATTTTCATGATTTAGACCTCTACTTTAATAAGAAATTATAATATAGCACATTTGTAAAAAATATCAGAATTTGAAGAATTTGAAGCACTATTTATTTTATCGGTGGGGAGTTTGTATATTGCTAGAATTACTTGATAGAGAAGCTAGATTTAAGTATGAGACAAAAAACAGTGATAATTATTGGTGCAGGTCCAGGAGGATTAACTGCTGCATATGAACTTTTGAATAAGACAGATATAAAGCCAATCATTTTCGAAATGACTGATGCAATTGGTGGAATCTCACAAACTGTAAATTATAAGGGAAATAGAATTGATATAGGGGGACATCGGTTTTTTTCAAAGTCAGATAGGGTTATGCAATGGTGGCAGAATATATTGCCGATGCAAGGACCTCTCTCCAAAGATGATTTAATCGTTGATATTTCATATCAAAATAAAACACAATCAATTACATTGCCAAAAGATGGACCTGAGCCTGAGAGAACAGATAAAGTAATGCTTGTTAGAAATCGCTTATCAAGAATCTTTTTCTTAAAAAAGTTTTTTAATTATCCAGTCTCACTAAACATGGACACAATTAACAATTTGGGATTAGTTCGAGTAATAAAAATAGGATTGAGTTACATTTATATTCGTATTTCTCCAATCAAAAAAGAGAAATCTCTTGAAGATTTTTTTATTAATAGGTTTGGACATGAGCTATATTTAACTTTCTTTAAAGACTATACAGAAAAAGTATGGGGAGTTAAGTGTAACCAGATTAAATCGGAATGGGGGGCACAAAGAATTAAAGGCTTATCTGTTACAAAGGCACTAATGCACGCTTTAAAACAAATTTTTTCAAAAGACTCTTCCATTGAACAAAAAAAGGTGGAAACAAGTTTAATAGAGCAATTTTTGTATCCAAAATTTGGACCAGGTCACATGTGGGAAACTGTTGCAGATACTATAGAAAAAAAAGGAGGGGAAATATATAAGAATCATAGAATTGTTGGTATAAGACATGAAAATAATAAAATAGTAGAAGTAAAAGTTAAGGATGAAAATAATAATGAGTTTAAATTACAAAAAGGCGATTACTTTATTTCTACTATGCCAGTTAAAGAATTAATAAGGTGTTTAGAAGAAGAAGTTCCTGGTGATGTTCGTGAAATAGCTAATGGACTTATTTATCGTGATTTAATTGTGGTTGGTTTGCTATTAAAAAATTTAAAAATTAAAAATCAAACGAAAATAAAAACCTTTAATAATTTAATCCCTGACAATTGGATCTATATTCAAGAAAAAGATGTACAAATAGCAAGACTCCAGATATTTAACAATTGGAGTCCGTATATGGTTAAAGATCCAAATAATGCTTGGATTGGGCTCGAATATTTTTGTGATGAGGGAAGTAGTTTATGGAATATGAAAGATAAAGACTTTATTCAATTTGCAGTTGATGAACTTGCTGAAATGGACATTATAGATAAAAACAATATTATTGACAGTACAATTATAAAAATGAAAAATACATATCCTGCATATTATGGTACATATGACAGATTTGAAGTAATTAGAAATTATGTGGATCAATTAGAAAATTTATTTTTAATAGGTAGGAATGGAATGCATAGATATAATAATCAGGATCATTCAATGCTAAGTGCAATGGTTGCTGTAGAAAATATTATTAATGGAGTTAAGTCAAAGGATAATATTTGGAATATCAACATTGAACAGGAACATCATGAGGAAAAGAAAGTATTAAGAACTTAAACTTTGAACATTGAATTCTCGAACAGGTATTTTGTTGAGTATTTCAGAATTAAAATCAGGATTAGGATTGTAATTTACCATACTTATTAAACTATCGCTTCTAAAGCGAATTTTCATGCCTAGATATTCAGCTGTTTTGAGCATTATAAATATTAAATTATAAGGAATCGGTATAAAAATTGCTTTTTTACTTTTAGAATTTAGCATTGTATTTAGAACATCTTTAAAAGACTTACTTCTTTCATGTGCTGCTATTAAAGGATTTAATATACTATTTATTTCACCATTGGTAAGTTTATAGACTAACTTGCATAAATCTTCGATGTGAATTAAAAACATAGGATTATTCCCGCTCCCTATAACAGGAATAATGGGGAGTAATGAAGTTACTTTATTTAAAGCTCCAAACATTCCACCAGGATTTTGTCCGTAAATAAGACCGGGACGAATAACAGTTACTCCTAGCTTTAAAGCTTCTTTCTCAACTTCCAACTTTGCTTTTCCGTACATAGACTTACAACCATCAAATGCTGCAATTGATGAGATAAAAACTATTTTTTTTATACCAGCTGATTTTGCAGCTTTAAGTAAATGTATACTTCCAGTAACATTTATATCAAATATATTTTGCCATTTTGATTGCTTAAAATCATAAGCACAGTGTATAAGAGCATCTTTTCCACTTAAGTATTTACTGTCTATATCTTCCTCAAGAGAATATGGAATTATATGATTGTCTTGTTTGCCGTTTTGTACAATATGTTTTAATTCAAAGACTTCCCAGTTGTTTTTGAGAAAATGATTTTTAATCTGTGAACCTACAAATCCACTGGTACCAGAGATAATACATTTTCTTTTTTCTTGACTCATAGTTATATTATATTTCGGAACTAGTAAAATTGAGGATTATAATTACACTCTGTCATTGCGAGCCATTCGAAGAATGGCGTGGCAATCTTACCTGACCAATATCACTTTTGTGAGATTGCTTCGCTTTCGCTCGCAATGACAAATTAATTTTTATGTCTCATTATACGCAGAACCTATCCTATAAGCATTAGCCATAACAGTCAATGTAATAGTAGTGGCTGGAATACTTGGGAAAATAGTAGCATCGACAATGTGAACTTTGGAAAAACCAGTCGGTCTGCCTAAAATATCAGTTTCAAATTCTTTAGGATTTGTTTTCATAGGAAAGCTGCCTCCTGAGTGGGAACCATAGCCAGGTTTAGGAATGCTTGTAATCCCTGGAATTGGAAATGAATTGAATAAATCTCTATTGCTATAGATTTTTTTATAAACACCATTTATAGTTTTGACTACAGATTTATTAATCTTAGATTTTATTAATAGCTTTGAAGTTGTATTGATTTTCTGTAACTTTATAGTAAAGTCAGAAGAAGAATCAGAATGTAGATATCCCATTATTAGTAACAGTCTGTCTAATAGTTCATTAACTGGGAGCTTGAATAACGGATAGGTGAATCCTAAAATGTTTTTAATTGCACTTAAAAATAAGTCATTGTAGGTGTAAAGCTGGAGATTGATTGTATTTTTGCTTAATGCTGGATCAAATAGTTCTATAAACAGTTGAGATAGTGTAAACAAATTTTCGTTTATAACTCCAGGAGATTTTTTGTATCTTATTAGAGGAATTAAGAACCATTGACTATCTTTTACGATTAATTCTTTGTCAAAAGCTTCAAGTGATTCAAGCATTATTTTTGTGGTAGATATTACTCCGCAGGCTAAATAAACTCTATCTCCAGTGAAAGTAATTGATTCGTCCTTTGATCTTGTAATTGCTGATATTGAAACTTTTCCATTAGATTCTGAAACTTTTTGGACAATAATATCTTTTATGTAGCGAAAATTTCTATTTTTTTTTAATTCTTCAAGTGTATAAGAAGAGTTATATATGGCACTGGTGGGACATCCATAATGACATAGTCCACAATAAACACAACCCTGTGTTCCATTCGTAGGTTCTGGGTTTACTGCAAGACGTGAATGACCATATAAAAATCCTTTAGATTTTAATGAATCTTTATTTGAATCCAAATCTTTTAATAAATCTGAAGCCTGATTAGAAGTCCTAAGTGTTTTGTGATTTTTGCTATAGAGAGGGAATTTGTTCTTAAGATCATCGCTGACAGCAGCAAGATCCATAAATGAAAAGATTGATTCATAATAAGGGGTAAGCTCTTTTATTGAAATAGGCCAATCTATAATATCTTCATCTGTGTATGGTAAAACAGCTGCTCCCCATATATTACTTAAACCACCTTTTGCTAAAGAAATTCTTGGTTGGACATTTTTAATTTCACAGGGAATATATTTATCTGTGTCTCTTTGGGGGAAATTAGAACCGTAAACGCCTTTGGAAAAACTTCCGCTTGTGTTTGCAATAGTATTTCCTTTAATTGTTTTTATTAAGTTAGGATTCCATGAATCAAGATTTGTCTTACTTAGTTCTTCTACGATTTTTGCACGGTCATTCGCAAGCTCAAGTCCTGAATCTAACATAGTAACTTCAAGCCCTTTGCATAATAATGCATGAGCACAGGATACACCTGCAGGTCCTGAACCGACTACATAAATCATATCGTATTAAATTAAATCACCCTTGGATTACTTCTATCTAGCGGACTTCATTCTAGCATGATCGTTTGTGACTATTTTATTGCTACTTTATCAGTATTAATTTTGAATCCTGCTTGAGATGCATCATTATAAAACATTTTCACTGTATCCAGAGAAAGTTCTGTGAGATCTTTTCCAACACTAGACAGTTTCTTCAGAATATCATTTGTCACAGTAATGATTTGACAGCCAGTTTGTTCCGCTTGAAATATGTTTAAAAGCTCTCTTGAACTTGCCCACAGAAGATCAGTATTTGATAAAGGCTTTAGTATTTTTGAACATTCAACCATATAAGGCATTGGATCTCTGCCTGTATCTGCAATTCTTCCTGCAAAAACAGAAACGATATTGTAGGTATTATGGTTTAAAACCTTTTGAACTTCTTTTACTTGTTCTACGGTTAAAATTGCTGTGACATTGAGGGATAGACCACTCTCTGAAAGTTTTTTAATAAGAGAAATAGAGGATTGTCCTTTGGTATTTGTAATAGGAATTTTTACATTTATATTTTTTCCCCATGAAGCAATTTCTCTTGCTTGTCTTTCCATCTCATCAAATTCATCCGAGAAAACTTCAAATGAAATTGGTCGATCAGAAATTTTTTGTAAGACCTCTTTTGCGAAAGATTCATAATTTGTAATTCCATTTTTTTTCATTAAAGTTGGATTGGTTGTAAAGCCTTTTACAATACTTCCTTGATAGGCTTCAACCATAGCTTTAATATCAGCTCCATCTGCAAATATTTTAATTTTCAAATCTTTAACGTTTGGCATAAGATGACTCCTCTTTTATTATTTTAACGGCCTCTTGTAAATTATTTACAACAAAATCAGGATTGCTTTGTCCAGTTCGATGAGAAGATTCTTTTATTTTAATCATAATAGTTTTTACTTTAACGGATTGCCCGCAGAAAATATCAACATCACTATCTCCTATCATCCAGGAATTAGTAAAATCTAAACCAAAATTTGCTTTTGCTTGCATTAGAAATAAATTCCCTGGTTTTCTGCACTCACAATTAAGTGTATATTCTGGAATAATACCATTAGGATGATGATAGCAGTAATAATATTTATTGAATGTAATGTTATTTTGAACTAACATTAAATGCAGTTTTTCATGTACTTTTTTTAAATTTTCCAATGTTGTTTTCCCTTTTGCATAATCAGGTTGATTAGAAACTAAAAACAATTTGTAGTTTAATTTCTTTAATTCTTTTAAAGATTCAATTACTTCTGGGAATAGCTTAAGGTCAGCTTCTTCAAAAGGAGCTTCATGCTGATTTGTCTTTGGGTTTAGAACAGGGTAATTTATAACACCATCACGGTCGAGAAATATAGCTTTGTCCATTAATTCTTGCTTGTAGCTGTTTGGACAGCACTTTCCCACTTCATTTGATTCTTCTGAACCTCAGGGTGTGAAACTATTAAATGCCATACGATTGCTTGGAATTCTTCTGCATGTGGAGTTACTGTTTCCGGAGTTAATGTAGGAATGAGTATACAACAATCTGAGACTTGCTTTGTATAACCTCCATCTCTACTTACAATACCAATAGTTTTTGCTCCAACTGATTTTGCATGATCAAGAGCTTTTACAAGATTAGTACTTATATTCTTTTCTATACTTCCACCACCTACTGAAAATATCATTAGGGCATCTTTTGAATTTAAATTACTTACTTTTAACCAGTTTGAAAAAACTGAATCCCACCCATCGTCATTAGTTCTAGCTGTTAGCTCAGAGACATTATCGGTTGGGGCGTATGATTCTATCCCGGCTATTTTTCTAAAATCATTTACTGCATGAGAAGCATTACCGGCACTTCCTCCTACACCAAGGATAAAAAGTCTACCTTTATTTTGTCGAACGTTTTTTAAAAGAGTAACTGCCTTAAAAATTTGATCCTGATCAAGCATTTCAGCAATTTTTGATGTTTGTTCTAAGTATGTTTTTATATAATTCAAGGTATGTCCTTCCTGCTTTTTAACAAGCACACATAAATATTGTTAGTTAATAGTTTACATTACAAAGCTTATATACCCCAAAAAATATAATGTTTGTTAAGGTTATAAACTATTAATAATCTATATAATAGGGTTGGAGATTTATGAAGGCAGTAATTATTGCTGGTGGTTTTGGAACAAGACTAGGTTTGGATGATATACCAAAGCCTATGTATAAAATTAATGGAAAGCCTATCTTAGAGCATAATATTTTACTTCTAAAAAAGCATAATATAACTGATATTTGTATTGCTCTTCACTACATGCCCGAGACTATAAAAACTTTTTTTGGAAATGGTGAAAAGCTAGGTGTAAATATTACTTATTTTGTTGAAGATAAACCATTGGGTACTGCTGGAGCAGTGAAAAATGTTGAATCTTTTCTTGATAAAGAATCGTTCCTTGTAATTTATGGTGACAATTTTACAAATATTAATTTAAGTGAAATGCTAAATTTTCACTTATCATCTAAGCCAATAGCAACAATTGCAATGTTTAACCCTAAAATATCAGTTAATTCTAAAATTGCTGGTGGGTTTATTATTACTGACAAAGAAGATAATATTATTTCATTTGTTGAAGGAAAAAAATCTAAAGATAGTAATTATGAGGCTTTTGTAAATGCGGGTATATATTTAATGGAACATGAAGTTCTGAATAGTATTTCAAAGAAAGAGAAGTCTGATTTTGGGAAAGATATTTTTCCAAGATTAATTTCAGAAGGATATTCCTTAAAAGGTTATTTAACAAAAGGTTTTGTTATAGCAATTGATACAAAAGATGCTTTGTCTTATGCTGAAGAAGTGTTTCAACGAGGAGAAATAATTTAATGATAATAACTAGAACACCTTTTAGGATTACGCTTGGAGGAGGAGGAACAGATCTTCCCTCTTACTATGGTGAACATGGTGGCTTTGTTTTCTCTGTAACTATAGACAAGTACATGTACATTCATTTAAACACTCCTATTGTGGATGATTTGATTAGGGTTAAGTATTCAAAGTATGAAGAGGTTTCTAATGTTGATGATATAAAACATGATTTAGTTCGAGAAGCATTAAGAAAAATGGATGTAACCAAAGCAGTTGAAATTCAATCAATGGCAGATATTCCAGCAAGTACAGGATTAGGATCTTCAAGTTGCTATTTGGTTGGATTGCTAAATGCTCTTCACTGCTATAGAAATATTTCTATTTCACAGCAGGAATTGGCTGAAGAAGCTAATCATATTGAAATGAATATTTTAAAACAACCTGTAGGTAAACAAGATCACTACACTGCTGCGTTTGGTGGATTTATTATTATGGATATTAATAAGAGCGGCTTGGTAACAGTAAAAAGGCCAGAAGCATTGTCAGAAGATATTATTGATGAACTAGAAAGCTCTTTACTTATTTACTATACAAATACTACGAGATCTGCTTCAGAAATTTTGAAGGAACAAAATAAATCTACCCTTGATAAGGGAAGTCAATCACACACTAAAGTTGTAGAAAGTTTACATGAGATTAAAGACATAGGCTATAAGACCCTTGATGCAATTAACTCAGGGAATCTTGATGAATTTGGAAAATTAATGGATGTGCACTGGCGTGCAAAAAAAAGATTGTCAAATAAAATCTCAAGTTCAAAGATAGATGATTTATATGAACTTGGGATGAAAAATGGTGCTTTAGGTGGAAAAATATTAGGTGCTGGTGGTGGTGGATTTATGCTTTTTTATTGCCCAAAAGAAATGCAATCTAAGCTGACGCATTCTATGTCAGAAAAAGGAATGAGAAGAATGAGATTTAAATTTGATTTTGATGGTTCAAAAGTTATGATGAATATATTTAATAGGAGACAAGCGTTAGATAGAGAGCTGAGAATTGGATTAGATTCAATGAAACATCGAGTGATTGTAAACTAAGGCATCGTACTAGAAATTAAAACCATTTCAGGATTGATAAAATTCCTTCTTCAATTGGTTTTTTATGAATAGAAATGTTTTCTGTTTTTCCATATATTTTTTTGTAATTAGAGCAAAACCAATCATAAGATTCGCAGATCATTTCGGAGTTGCTGTACTTAGGAATCCAGTTAAGTTCTTTTACTGGTTTTGTGATATCAAAATACATTTCTCTTCCATACATTAATGAGTGATAATCTCCAAGTGGAGATAGCCTTAGTGCACTTGTAATTTTCATAAGAGTTGTTGTAAGTATAAATGGAGTTGATATAACCCTTGAAGTACTACCCGCATGCTTAATTAAAGCCTCTAACAATTCTCTCATTGTGCCAAATCTATCTGTTCCAATATTATAGGTTGAACTTCCTCTGCAATTTGCAGCAAGTAAGCAAGCATTTGCTAGATCAGATGCATGGATGAATTGATATTTATTATTACCGTTTCCTAAAACAGGAATATTTATATTATTTTTAACCCAGTTAAATAAGATTGAAAAAATTCCAAGACGTCCATGTCCTAATATTGTTCTTGGGCGAATTATAGTAATATCTGCTCCTTTTTCTACAAAGGTTTTAGCAATTTGCTCTGCTTTATATTTTGCTTTACCATAAAATTCCATAGGGGATGGTAAAACCGAATCATCTACAGGATTTTTCCTGGGTATACCGAACACTGCACTGGAAGAAATATATATAACCTTTTCAACGTTATTTTTCAGAGCTGACTCAAACAAATTAGTTGCTCCCTCTACATTTACAGACCAAAATAGATTTTTATCTTTTGCCAAAGGAACTTGAGCAACTGCATGGTAAATAACATTTGTATTTTTACATAAAGAGTTTATCAATTCTCTATCTCTAATATCCCCTTGAATAAACTCAATATCTTTTGGACGATCTTCCAGGTCATTTAAATCAAATACTTTGACTTTAAGTCCACTTTGATGCAATAAGTGGACTAATATACTTCCAAAATAACCTGAGCCTCCTGTAACTAAATGTGTTGTCATTTAAATAGAGTGTCCGTTTTTCAAGCACCATCTGATAGAACGTTTCATTCCTTCTTTTAAAGAAATGGTAGGTTTATATCCTAACTCTCTTTTTGCTTTTTCTATTGAACAAGCAATGTTTTTGTTCATTTCAGATAAGACATGAATTTTTTGATTATAAAGCCCAAAAGATTGTAAGCACCGATCCATCAAAGTTGCAAATTCTCCTGTTAAATAAGGGAGCTTAACTCTCTTATGTGTTACTTTCATTTTAAATTCTTTTTCTAGTAACTCTTCAATTGTATCTATTATCTCATTCATTTTATAGGGTTTTTCATCAGCTATCCAATAAGTTTGCCCATTAGCATTTTGTATCTTTGCACAGAGGATTAAGCCCTGGCATAAATTATCCAAATAAGTCATGGATCTCAAATTATTACCATCTCCTATTAGTGGAACCTTTCCATTTTTTATCATTGAAAAAAAAAGAGTTTGTCTAGGGGGTTGTCCAGTACCATAAAACCAGGGAGCTTTTACAATTACGGCTTCAATTCCTCCTGTCTCTTGATATTGTTGAACCATTTTTTCCATTAACATTTTTGAATGACCATAATTCATATATGGATTATATGGAGAAGTTTCATCAAATATAATATTAGGACTATTACTTACCCCAGTAGGTGAATTTGATGAGACTATAACAGTTCTTTTAACTCCAAAATTTATTGCTGATTTTAAAAGATTTTCAGTGCCAGTTACATTTACATCAAATAATTCTTTAATGTTTCTATTTGGGTGTATGATTCCAGCGCAGTGAAACAATGTAGCCTCATTCCCCCCACTACAAAAATCTTTAACTGAATCTACATTTCTAAGATCTCCCTCAAAGATTTCAATTTCTTTGGAAATAGAATGAATGATATTTTTATCTGATCCAGGAATAATTAAACACTTGATTTTTTGTTTGCTAATAGGATCTATGTTTGCTTCTGGTAACCCATTTAATAGAATACGAATCAATTGACTCCCAAGCCATCCATTTCCTCCAGTAATTAAAATCTGAGACATTTTATTCTTGTAAAAAGTGTTTGGCATTTCGAAGAGCCAGTGCCATTACAGTTCCTTGTGGATTTACACCTGGTGCATCAGGAATAATACTAGCATCAGAAATATATAAATTTTCAAAATCATATACTTTCCCAAAAGAATCTGTTGCACAAATTTCTTTTTTCTCTCCCATTGGACAAGTACTAAATGCATGTACATTGCTGAGGCTCATATTTTCAATAGGGATAGGATTCTCTATAAAGGTATTGTAATTATCAGATGGATATATAACAGTTGGATATTTTAGGGATGGATACAAGGCTTTAGCTCCGCTTTGAAATAACAATTCACAAAGATAAGCAAGTCCTTTACTTAAGTTTATTTGATCCTCCTTTGAGATTTTGTATAAAAGCATAGCTTCACCTGTAAATGGAAATATTTTTATTTTACCTGCACCATTGCCGCAGCATGCAGTGTAGTACATGGACATTTTTTTCCAATTTTTTATTGCAGTGTAATTTGTGTTCCAATCTTCTGATAGTAAAATTGCTAAAAATCCTGGAGTAAATATTGATCCTCCTAAAGTAATATTTGGGTAAAATTCTCTGACTTGGTAAATTGGTAATGGGGCTTTATGACTATTAAGAGTCTTATCAAATAAAGCTGCTACTTTTAGCATTGGATGAATCTTTAAAGAATTTCCGATGTTTCTTTTAATGTTACTTGAGAGCAGTATTAATGGAGTTTGAGTTGCACCGCTGCAAAGAAAAATAAATTCTGCATTAATAGTTACTTTTGTCTTCTGATTGTTTTTTGTGACAATTCCTGATACAGAATTAATCCTTTTGTTCTTATAATGAAGTCTGGTTATTTTACAATTTGGAAGAAGCTTACCTCCAGCTGCAATTGCTTTTGGAATGTAAGTTCTTGACATTGAGTTCTTTGTTCCAGCATCAAACTGACTTAATTGTAAGTTGTTAGATTGTGCACGAGGGACTTCTTCTATACACCAGCCTAATTTTTCAGCACCAATCTTTAGCAATGAGGAATTAACTGGAATGTCTTTAGAATTATAATATGAAATATTTACCTCAGCTTCAATCTCACTAAATAAGGAGTCTATTTCCTTGAGAGAGAGAGCATTTACGTGAAAATCATTGATCCATCTAGCTATTGCATCCGCAGGGGTTCTGTGCCATAAAGCACTGTTGATTTCTGTACTTCCACCAACACAACGACCTTCTACAAATGCAATGTTTGTGTTTCCTAATATTGGTGACAGACCATTATTTCTATATAAGAGTTGCATTGCTTCTGGACTATGAGTTGCTAAATTCTTTGTATTTATTTCTGGACCTTCCTCAACTATTAAAACAGAATATCCAGCAGCTGCTAAAGTAGCAGCGGTTATTGCTCCTCCAGCACCTGATCCGACGACAAGAACTTGTGTCTCAATGTTGTCAGTATACTTGTTAGAGATCATGTGCAAGTGCCTCTACATTTGATTCTAGTATTCTTAAAACTATTGGATGATCAAAATAACGAAGTAATGCACATGAACGAATAGGTTTAATAAAGTCTCTTATTTTGCTAATCTTATTGTTTTCCCAAGAAGACACATATTCTCTTTTCTGTTTTGAATCTAGCATCAGAAATGGCTTCTTGTAGGAAGGAATCGATAGTAAGTTGAAAATAAATAATGTGATTTTATATGGCAGCTGAAGAAAAAAAGGCATAGCAGCAATCTGACTGTTTACAAATTCGGTAACATCATTTTCTATTGTTTTAGTGTATTCTATGTCTAAGAATGTGTTGTCTGGAATGAAGACCCTTGATAGTTGTTTGATTAACTCATTGATTAAATCTTCTTTTAATTTTTGATTTCCTGGCATGATTTAAATTTTAAAATAAATTACACTGATACAAGTAATAATCCAAAGTAATATATTTATTTGTAGTACTCTATCTGAGAGTAATAAATTTGTTGGATCTCCATCCTTGTTTTCCTTATGAACCAGATAGAGATATCTGAATATTCCATAATATACAAATGGAATGCTATATGATAGGTGGTTAGTCCCAAATAAATTGATTGTTCTGTAGTCAACCGTATAAAGCATATATACTACAACAATTGAAGCAGTGGTAACAGAAATCATCTGATCGAGAAAGTAAGTATTGTACTTTGTTAGAACATAACGTTGTATTGGTGCATTATCTTTGTAGTGCTTAAGCTCCTGTCTCCTTTTATTAAATCCAAGAAATATTGCTAATAAAACAGTCATGAAAATCATCCAGTGTGAGAAATCCACTTCAGCAATTATTGTTCCAGCAATTATTCGCAAAAGAAAAAAAGCTCCTATGCATAATACTTCAATAATAACTATTTTTTTTAAATAAGAAGAATAAAGAATGTTTAAAACAAGGTAACATACAATTATCCAGCCGAAATATAGATTCAAATAGAAAGAAGCTATTAAAGATATAAGCCATAAGACAATAATTACAACCTTAACTTTTTTCAGGGATATTTTTCCACTAGCAAGTGGTCTTAATTTTTTTACTGGATGATTTTTGTCTTCTTCAAGATCTATCAGGTCATTTATTAGATAAACAACACTTGATGTTATGCAGAATAATGAAAAAGCAATTAGTGTTTTTAAATTAGCAGGGTATACAAAAAGCTTGTTGCCGAATATTATAGGTAATAATATAAACAAATTTTTTATCCATTGATGTGGTCTTAGGGAGATAAAGATATTTTTCATAGCATTGTGAAGACGCTGTTAATTTATAGAAGTTGCAACTTGATGCTGAATTTTGTAGATAAATAAGGCTATAAATTATATGACAAAAAATTATAACTTTAAGATGCTTGAGTTAAGATTTATATAAGCTATAAGCAAATCAGCGTTAATTTATAGAGAGTTATGTTTAATAATAAAAAGTTTGTAATAATTGGGATTTTATTTTTAGTTATCTTAGGGATGTTTTTTACTCATGTAGGAGCACTATCTCCTTATACATGGGGATGTGCAGTTCATCATCTTCCTTATCATTATAATGATGGGCATTATGCAAATGTTGATTTTTTCCTTTTATCTTCGCTAGTTAAATATTTTTATGAACCTGGTTTTATAAACTTTAAGGAGGTAAGTGCTACTGAATGGTCGTTTTTTTGTTTTATACTTTCTGTTGGACTTGGAATTACAAGATCATATGCTTTATCCACGTATACCATCAATATATTATTTCTACTGGCTTTGATTATTGCTGTAGTTAACCTTTTAAGAAAACTAAATCTTTCCTATAAGGTTATTTTTATTTCTTGCCTTTTTATCCTTTTTGTCCCTTTCTTTAATCACTATTTAGGACAATCTTTGCATTATTTAACCTCGGTATCAATAACCTTTCTTGTTTTAATTTGTTTAATAGCTTTAAATCTAAAAAATGAGAGAAGTGGAGCTATATATGGATCTTTATTAGGAATTATTACAATAAATTATGATTGGTATATTTGGTACGCAGCGGCAACTTGCTATTTTTTATTTTATTATAAATTAGACAGCTTTAAAAAATATTTAGTATTTAGTTTGGTTCCTTGTGTATTATGGATGTATTGTATTTCTTCTACGGGAACTGCACCAGAACATTTTAGGACTCTTTCAGTTCTATTGCATGATGTTGTTCCTCCATGGGCTCACTATTTTAATAATCCAGCTAAAGATGTAATTTTCCCTTTTATTGTAAGTCAAGTTGGGCTTGTTGTTGCTTTTAAAATGCTCACTTCATATATATATTGGCCTTTGTTGATTTTTATTGGATTTTATATAAGTGATATAAAGTCTACAGTAAAAAATCATATCTTTAGTAAACTCATAATCCTAATTTTCCTTTTTAATTTATTCTTTATATTAGTTCTTTTACCATTTGAATGGGAAAATAATCCAAGAAGAGCAATCCCGCTAATTTTTGTATTTCTATCAGCATTAATATATTCTATAAATAAAGCTTGGAGTTCTAAAAATCCAAGAATAAAAAAAACTGTACTTGCTTTACTCATATTGTCTTTTATCTTAAGTTTTTCTGATACGTTTTTTCAAAATCCTACAGTTCCTGTCATGGAAATGGGTGAAACAATTCGAACACCTCCCAAATTTTTACTTGACATTAATAAATTAAGATTAAATGTTCAGAGTATTCCAAACTTGCCTGTTAATGGACCTTTAAAAATGTCATTGTATCCAAAAGCTACAATGAATAAGGAGTATATTCCTAAGTATGTACTTTCACAGTTAATTTTTTCTGGATGTTTGTATCTTTTATTTAGGTTTTTGGTATCTCTTGAATTATTACCTAAATACACACAATTTATATACCTGATAATTTACATCTTTAGTTTAATGAAAAGATTTTTGTAAGATGTATAGGTGTGGTTGAGGTACTTTGTTAAAGCTTTGCTACTTGTATTTTAGCTAAGAGTTGTAGAATTAAGATACATGATGGGAGGAATTTGTAAAACAAAGCCCAGATAAGAGATAGAAGAGCTTATAATTTAGTAATATTTGTATCAAATTTATAGAGTAGGTTAATATGGCAAAAATTTCCGTAGTAATGATTTCAATGAATGAAGAAGGTGCAGTTGCAAAGGTTATTTGCGATATTAAAAAACATGTTCCTGGAGCAGAAATTTTAATAGTTGATAGTAGTACTGATAAAACAGCAGAAATAGCAGAAGAAAATGGCGCAAAAGTCATTAAACAATTTCCTCCAAAAGGTTATGGCAAAGCAATGGAGCTAGCTTTAAAATCAGCAAATGGAGATGTAATAATAACTATGGATTGTGATAGCACGTATCCTAGTGAAGATATTCCAAAGCTTATTAAATTATGTGAAAATGGTTCTGACATAGTGAATACTACAAGAGTATCTCGGAGACCTAAAAACATGCCACTTGCGAATTTTTTAGCTAATAGACTTTTTGCTTTCCTTGCATGGATGAGACATGGAATAAAAACTACTGATGTTCATAGCGGGATGAGGGCATATAAAAAGAAATTAATTCACTCTTTAAATTGGAAAGCTGGTGGACCGGCATTTCCCGTAGAGCTTTTAATTAGACCTATTAAACATGGATATAAGTATACAGAGGTTCCCATAAATTATTATGAAAGAATTGGAACAACTACACTTAATAAGTTCTCAAGTACAATATGGACTTTGAAAAGAATTTTTTTAAAAGAACATTATAAATAATTTCTAAAAAAAAACGGATACACATTAAATATGACAGTAGGGATTTTAGGTGGAGGAATTTCAGCATTAGCTTTAGCGTATTTTTTAAAGCGAGACTATGAAATTCTTGAGAGAAGTAGTAATTGTGGTGGGTTATGTACTACTTTTAATAAAAACGGATTTTTATATGACATAGGTGGACATATTATTTTTTCATCAAATAAAGAAATTCTTCAGTTTGAAGTTGATTTATTAGGTGACAAAATACATAAAAAACGACGCAGTAATAAGATATGGTATAAAGGACGATTTGTTAAATATCCTTTTGAAAATGGTTTACATTCACTTGATAAAGAAGAAATATTTGATTGTCTTAGAGATTATTTAAAAAATGATCATAAAAAACCTTCAAATCTCAAAGAATGGTTTTATTATACGTTTGGTACTTCAATATCTGACAAATACATGCTCCCATACAATGAAAAAATCTGGAAAATTGATCCTACCTTAATGGGGATGGAATGGGTTGAAAGAATTCCAAAACCTCCTGTTGAAGATGTGATTAAATCTGCAATTGGAATTGAGACCGAAGGATATACACATCAACTTTACTTTTATTATCCAAAAGAAGGGGGTTTTCAGACTGTAATAAAAACTTTTGAAGAAAAATTAAATAATATTCATACTAATAAAGAAGTCAAGGCGATTTACAAAGAAGGAAAAACGTGGAAAGTTGAAACAAATAATTCTGAGCATGTTTATGAAACACTTGCATCAACAATTTCTATATTTGATTTAGTTAACATTCTAAAAGTTGATATTCCTGAGGAAGTAAAAAAGGCGGTACAGGGGTTACGTTACAATCAAATGGCAATTGTTTTAGTTGGTTTGAATAAAATCAAGTTTAATGATTTAACGGCAATTTATGTGTCTGACAAAAAAAGTTTAGCTCACAGATATTGTTTTAGTGCAGGATTTGCAGATTCTCTCTCTCCTCCGGGCTGTTCATCCATCTTTGCTGAAATCACTTTTAATAGTGATGTACCAAAAGAAAAGATTGAAAACAAAGAGGTAATTGATAAAACCGTATTATGGTTAATCGAAGAAGGATTTATTGAGAAATCTGATGTATGTGAAACTGATATTAAACATATTAAATATGCATACCCTGTTTATGATTTGAACTATGTACAAAACATGAAAACTATATATGAGTATTTTGATAGTATTGAATTGAATATTTTGGGTCGATTTGCTCAATTTATTTATATTAATAGTGATGTGTGTATTTCTAATGCAAAGAAACTTGCTGAAAAGTTAAATTTGAAGGTAAAGGTATGAAATATTTTGTTACTGGTGGTGCAGGCTTTATTGGTTCAACAATGGTTGATAAATTGTTTGAAGATAAAGATGCTGAAGTAACTGTATTTGATAATTTTTGTTCTGGACAAATGACGTATATTGATAAGCATTTGGAAAATAAAAAATTTAAATTAGTTAAAGGAGATTTATTGAATTTACCTTTGTTAAAAGAATCAATTAAAAATCATGACTTTGTTTATCATTTTGCGGCTAATCCTGATATTGCAAAAGCAATGGTAGAAACGGATTTAGATTTGAGATTAGGAGTTATAGCAACATATAATCTTGTAGAGGCAATGAGGGTGAATAATTTAAATAAAATAGTTTATACATCGGGAAGCGGTGTTTATGGAGATGTAGGCTATACAGAAACAGCGGAGGATTTTGGTCCACTTTTACCTAGCTCAATGTATGGTGCAAGCAAGCTAGGGGCAGAAGGAATTATAAGTGCATTTTGTCATATGTTTGAGATGCAGGCATGGATATTTCGTTTTGCTAATGTAGTAGGTAGAAATCAGACTCATGGAGTTGCCTATGATTTTATAAGAAAACTAAAGGAAAATCCCAACAAACTTTTAATTCTGGGAGATGGAACCCAGAGTAAGTCATATGTTCATGTAGATGATGTGATTGCTGCTGTGCAATTAGTTCTAGAAAAAAGTAAGAATAAAGTGAATGTTTATAATGTTGCAAGTGGAGATTATATAACTGTAAAAGAAATTGCTGATATAGTTACTAAGGAGATGGGATTATCAAATGTAAAATATGAATATTCGGGTGGAGATAGAGGATGGAAGGGAGATGTTCCAATCGTCAGATTTAACTTAGACAAAATACATATATTGGGATGGAAAGCAAAATATAGTTCAAAAGATTCAGTAGTTTTTTCAACAAGAGAAATGCTTGGAATTAAAAATATGGAGAATTCAGCACACATACTTAAGTAGACATGCTTAAAAACAAAAGCATAATAGGAATTGCATTAATAGCTTGGTTAATTATAACGATGGCGTACCATGCACATACTCCATTAGGTAATAGAACCTATGATTTTCAAGGACATCTTACCTATACAAAAATAATAGCTAATGAACATAGATTTCCAAGACCTCACGATGGATGGGAAACTTTTCATCCACCGCTTTATTACCTTGTAAATAGTTATCTTGCTCCTCATCCCAAAGAAGAAGATCCAAAAAAACATGTTTTTTATGTTCAAGCATTGTCTGTTTTATATGGAGCAATAGTCCTTATTGTAATTGAATGGTTCCTGCGAAAATTAAAAATAGATTCTGTTTTAAGACTAATTACTTTACTTTTTATTTTAACAACACCTGGTTTTCTGATCACCTTCTCAACTTATAATAATGATTCTTTGGCAAATGTGTTGTGTGTTGGCATCGTTGCTTTAAGTTATAAGTTGTTTGAAAACTGGACGAATAGAAATGCTTTATTTCTCCTTGTTATTTCAACAGCATCTCTTTATACAAAATATACATCCTTGTTTTGTATAGGAGCGGTAATTGTAGTTTGCTTAAGAAATATTATTAAATTGAAAAAACCTTCTTTAATTGACATAAGAATTGTAATCATATTGTTAAGCTCAGTGCTTTTACTCTATCCCTGGCTTGAATTTCACAACAAAAAATATTCAGGGAAATTATTACCTCATAATATAGAAAGTGGATGGGGGAATGATTTGGCAATAAATGATGACAGAGCAACATCTAAGGTAGTTTTTAAAATACCGTTTTATCCAACGAACCCTCATGAATGGGATGATCCATGGGCTCATGGATATGCCAGGTTAGAGACTAAAAAGCATGATTTCTGGGCTTTTTCATTTATAACATCAGTGTTTAGTGAGTTTACATACAATTTTGAAGAGATGCAAATTATATGGCTAATATTTTGGATACACCTTATTGGGAATATTTTTGCAATACTTCAAGTGGGAAGATCAAATATTTCAAAGATTGCTTTTGTGGTATTATTGCTTGCTCAGTTTGGACAAATTGCAACTCTCTTTTATGTTCCAAAACCAGGGGGATGTGCAATGGATTTTCGCTATATATGCTGGACTTGGCTATCATGGTCAGTATTATATTCTTATGTCATTTCACAAAAAAATATATTATCTAGGCTCTTGTTACGAATGATGATTGTTGGAATCATTCTTCACACTTATGTATTACTTACAATGTCTGGGCATATTACATAATAAGCTTAAACTGTATCTTATAAATTTATGGAAAACAAGTTAGAAAACACAGATAAAGATATAAGGGAAGAAGTTCAAAAGTACTTATATAAAAATCCTCTTACGTCTTTTATGTCTAATTGGGGACATAAAAAAGTCAAAGATTTAAAAAAAGAATATAGGTTAAAATTGAAAAAAAATAAAATTGAAACTCTTGATTTGTGTTGTGGTATGGGATTTAATTGCAATTATTTAAATGACTTTGAAGCATATACAGGCTTGGATCATAATCAAAATTTTATTGATGTAGCACAAAAAGAATTCCCAATGCATAAATTTATAAGGAAGAGTGTATTAGATAAAAACTGGATAGATGGTAAACAATTTGATGTAATAACTGCAATTCAGGCTTTAGAACATTTTTCTAATAAAGATCTAAAAATCATTTTTGATACTATAAGCAATCATCTTGTTAGTGGTGGAATCTTTATTTATATTATTCCTTTAGATTCATCTTTTGTAATTAATCTGGGCAGACAGCTTACAACCAGAAGATATATGAACTCAAAGTTTAAAAATTTAGACTATATGAAATGGCTTAAAAATGATGAACATATAAATGAATATTCCAGCATACTTAAGGAAGTAAAAGAAAAATTTCTCCTTGCAAAAGAAGTTTTTCTCCCTATAAATTTGAAAATAATTAATATCAATATTTATAATATTGGGGTTTGTAAGATTAAATGAATCAAAAAGTATCTTTTATAATTCCAACATATAATGAATCAACTCATATTAGAGATATTTTGGATAAATTTATTGCATGGTGTTCAAAATATAACTATGAAATAGTCATTGTTGATGACAGTAACGATGAAACTGTTGAGGTTATAAGCCAGTATACGAGAGAAAAGAAGTTAAATACAGTTAAATTAATCAAAGGTGCCAGAAAAGGCAAAGGAAATGCAATTAAAATAGGATTGTCTGAAGCCACTGGGGAAATAATATTTTATCTTGACGCGGATTTGGTTATTCCGCTAGAGAATATAGATGTTTTTATAAGTGAAATAAATAATAACAACGTTGATGTGGTTATTGGTAAAAGACTATTAAGATTTAAGCATCGAAATATATTCAGGTTGATTTTATCTGTTGGTTTGTTTTTGATTCAAAGATTATTTATATTTAACTCAAGCTTTTTTTATGATACACAGTGTGGATTTAAAGCTTTTACAAACATGGCAGCTAAGAAAATAGCACCGAAGCAAACTGTTAATGGTGGTATGTTTGATGTTGAAATCCTATATATTGCAAGATTATTAGACCTGAAAATCTCACAAATTCAAATAATCCCAGGTCCTGAGCTACGGGAAACAAAAATAAGACTTTTAAGCTGTTTAATTAAAGATCCAATTGATCTGTTGAAGATAAAAATTAATTCTTTGCTTGGAAAATATAAAGTTTAGCTTCTTCTAGTTAAATGCCTATAAAGCTTGCAGGAGTGAATTTTTTATATTTAGATAGGTTGATTTTTCTCTTTGTGCCATCCTGTAATAAAATTTCAAGTTCAAATTTGCCTTGGTGTAATACCGCAAGTTCTGCTTTTCCATCACCATCATAGTCTCCTGGGAATGGTATATCACCGGACATGCCTAGTTTGTAAGTAGTGACATTACATGATTGTTCTTGATTTTGTGCTTGACTTGGTATGCCGCAACCAACAAAACTTTCTCTTGTTGCTGGATTGAATGAAATATCTTTTGCAAGGACAATTTGCCACTTACCATTTTTTGGTGTCCATGTTGCTAAATCGGCTTTTCCATCTCCATCAAAATCCTCTGCGACTACTCTTGAGTTTTCATCTCCTAGAGGTATTTGTATTGGATTGTTTTGATTATTGGGTATGCTTGATGGGTAGATATAAAAATGTTTTTGTAACCCTCTATAAATAACATGATCTGCTTTTTTATCACCATCGATATCAGCATTAAGAGGGATATCTAACGGTAATATACCAAGTGCTATATCAGCATAGGTGTAATTAGTTGATGAGAGGAGTGCAGGCCATCTACCTTCTTTGTCATTAGTGTATACAGCTATGTCAGTTTTTGAGTCCCCATCTAGATCTGCAGGTAAAGGTAATTCATTAACAAGTCCACCCCAAACCTTTGTAAACAATGTATTATCTGATGATCTTAATATTTTCCACTCTGCTCTCTTTCTACTAAATAATGCAATATCTGACTTTGAGTCACCATCATAATCCGCTGGAATTGGGATTAATAAGTCAGAATCATCTGTAAGCAATAAGGCATTGCTTAAATCAATTACTGATTCTTCTTCTGTTTTTGTATCAAATGAATACCATCTTTTTGCTTGTTCATCATAAAATGCAATATCGGCGGTCATGTTACCGTTGAAGTCATTTGACATGGAATTGTATATTCCAAAGTAAGGGCAATCAATAATTTGATTTATATAAGATTGATTATTTATAATTCTCTTTTTATCTTTAACAATACTAGAAAGACTTTTATAATATTTGTTGTTTAATCCGGAAGAGATAATTCCAGGTTTAGTAACTTCAAATAGCTCATCAAAAGTTGCAGGGTTATTATTAGCAGGATATGAAAAAACACTTTTTAATCCATCATTAAAATAAAGATTTAATAGTCTTATTCTGGCTTGTGGTGGGACTAGATCTCTCAAAAATCTTGGAGTAACATATAACCAGTGAATCTTTTGCTCTGTCCAGAATTGGTTATTGAAAGAAAAAGAAAATGGGAAATAAAATCCATTAAAATTAAAGTTATATTTTTCAATAACTTCTTTTTTAATAGGACTATTACTAATGTTTTGATTTATAAAAGGAGTAAATAATCCTGCTGCCTGTGCAAAGAATTCAGAATATTCAGGCTCACTTAAAATTGACTGTTCTTTATTTGCTCTTATGTGCTTTAGGAAAATAGCTCCGTTTTCTGGTGCATTTGGAGAGGAAATTTTTTGTAAACCCGTATATTTTAATGAATTGTTCTCCAATATTAAAAGAGGTTTATCCTTATCTCCAAATAAACAGAACATTAATGTACTTATACTGAAAACTAAGACTAATGCTGAGTAAAGATAAGCTTTACGGTGCTTTTCAGTTAAGTTTAAGGATTTTTCTAAGGCTTCAGCAAGTGATAGAAGTGCAAATGCCCCAATGAAATTAGTAGACATTAGAATATTTCCAGAGACTTCAGGTAGGGTTGAAAGAAAAGTGGAGACTACAATTCCTGAAACAAAAAATATTAGTGTGCATAAAGTCCACTTTTCTTTGTTCTTATAGGAAAAATAAAATCCAATGATACAAGCAACAATAAAGAATATATTGTCTTTAAATTTTAAAGACCCTTTTCCAACGTTAGTAAGATCATAAAAATTGATTGGATTAATATAATTCTTACTTAAAAGATAAATCCAGTTCCCATAAAGTAGCGAAAGAACTATTGTTGCTAAAAGAATAATACCGATACTTTTAGCCAAGTTTATCCATTCTGTTTGTTTTTCCTTTGTAAGCTCATCAAGTAATGGATTTTGCAAGAAGAGAAAATAAATAAGAATCCCACAAATTAATATAGCTAATTTAGAAATATCAATAATTGTAAAAACGCTTAGAAACATACCTAAAGCAAGGATAAATTTCAAATTTCTTTCACCTTCAATAAACCTATAAATTAAAAAGATTGCGATTAAGAAAAAGAAAATGCTAATCCCAAATGCAGGTGAAAAATACCAGTGAAGTAAAAGACCGGTACTCATTGCTGAGTCAGATAACCGAGTTTTAGTCAAATAGATAATATTTTCTAGTAGATTGGCTGGCAATACTTCTCCGGGTCTCTTTGTAAATAAACCAGTAATTGGTCCCCAGGCTAGAAATGAGCATAGAATGATGAAATATTTACTAAAAGGATTATTGCTGGAGAACTTTGTTGATATTCCACATAATGCAAAAATAATTAAATTTAAAAAGAGGATAAGTAGAATATCAAATACTATTTCTGGGTGACAACCAGAAAATCTAGAAACCGTGGCAGCTAGAATATCGGTACCATTATGAAATTGGCAGGGTAAACTAGGCAAAAAAGAATATCGGGCTGGATAGTTTCCTGCTATTAATTGATTTACAAAGTAAACATGTCCAGCCAGAAAATTAAGGCGATCTATTTTAGTAGAGGAAAATGCAATTATGCCAAAAATTAAATTTAATGATGAAATCAGTAGTAAAGGAAATTTGTTTTCTGATAGTGACTTATAAAATGAATTAATCTTTTTTGGTGCTTCCTCTTTTAAATAAGTAAATGTTTTAATTGTTTGTTCTTTTTGCCAGAATAAAAAAGCAAAAAATAAAACCAGGGCTAAAATTAGTGATAAATTGAAGTTTCTAAGAATATTCCCAAAGAAATTTACAGTAATTAAAAATATGCTAATTCCAAAAGCGATACTTGTTATGAAATTAAGATTTTTGTTTTCCTCTTTTAACTTAATATATTTAGTTATGAATTGGCCAATTTGCCAAAAAGCAATAAGCATAATAAAACAAACGATAATTGCAAGTATAAAAGTCATTCGATTAATTGTTGACGATAAAGTTTGAAATCAGTTCAAATATATAAAGTATAAAGTTTAATAACAAATAAGATTTATAAGTAATAATTGAATTTGGAAGTAATCTGATTTGTCCGGAAAATGTATAAGCAAGATTTTTATCACTATTAGTTCATGATTTATAGCTTTAAATATTAAAACTCCTTATTCTTGGATTTAGAAGAATTGTGAATTGTTATTGAGTTAAAGTAAGCATTCTAAAGCAAAAAATACCAAAGAGCTATTGTGAAATAAAGTAAAATGAAATATTGTAGATAAAAAAGAAATGCCTTCAATAGAACAACAGCCTGATATAAGTATCGATGACAGCAAGTCTGAAAAATCAGACTCATCTCGATTTTTAAATACTATTAGTGAAAGATTTATATTTATAACGATACTTACTTTTATTGCTGTTGCGCCCTTATTGTTTTTAAAGAGTGTACCAAGCCATGCCGATTGGCATAGTCATGTAGTCAATTCATATAACTTTAAAAGATGTTTGTTAGAAGGACAATGGTATCCGAGATGGATTGATAATGAAATACAGGGGTATGGACTTCCTAAGTTTAATTATTACTCGCCACTTCTTTATTACTTATTTATGGTTATTGATTTTATAGCTAGAAATCCTGTTATTTCATTTAAACTTTTACATATAATTCCATTTGTTTTATGTAGTATTTTTGGCTATATATATTTAAGAAGACATGTATCTGCTGTTGCAGCAGCAATAGCTGTAAGTTTTATTGTTTTTTCACCGCCGTTGCATATATTTGTTTATACTTGTAATTTTCTTACTAGTGCATTGGCTTTGCCATTTGTTTTTATTGGTCTCTATGGAATCGATATTTTTGATAAAGAGAAAAATTTTGACTTTAAATCTTTTCTTATTACAGCTCTGGGTTATGCAGGAATGGTTTTATCTCATTTGGCAACAGGATTTATGTTTACCTTACTTTGCATCCCATATTTTTTACTAAACCTTGCAGTTTACAAGACAAGGAAGTTTGTAAAATGTTTTATTCTAAGCATTTTACTTGGAATCGGACTCTCTGCTTTTTTCTTGATTCCTGCATCGCTTGAAAATAATCTTATTTATTCTGAAGGATTTTCTTTGGGTGGATGGGACTACAGAAGAAATTTTCTTTTCACATATCTTGATAGACTTCCAAATGAGGGATTTTATTGGGGGATATTTGATCATAGATATTTTGAAGTTAGCAATGCATTATATGGTCTGGCTGCCTTTATAGGAGCTGTGCTTCTTTTATCTAATGTAGATAGTGTAAAAAAACATTATCAGGAATATAAAAGAATATATAATTCGATCTTAATGTTTTTAATTTCATTTTTAATGATGACGCCTATATCTATGTTTGCATGGGTTGGAATTAAACAAATGAAAACTTTGCAGTTCCCGTGGCGTTTTACAACATTTGTTTTAGCCTTTGGTGTACTTGTTTTAGCTTATACGTTTGACTATATTGTTAAAGTTTCTAAAGAAAAAATTTCAATGTCTGGATTTAGGCTTATCTCCTTTTCGATAACGATATTGTTTGCACTCCTTGTATATGTCAATTTTATAAATGTTTTTAGATGGCCTTGGGTAGCAAC
>JAHFBE010000083.1 GCA_023250205.1 Candidatus Melainabacteria bacterium
ACCTGAAACATTTGCTACAAAGTCTGATATACCTGGAGATAAAAAATATGCACCACCTGAGATAAGGGGCAATTTTAAATCAATTCAAACATCTATCCCAGGCATCCATGTTTCAGAGCTTATGCCAAGAATGGCACAAAGAATGCAGCATGTTGTGCAGTTTAATAATATTCATCATACAAATGGAAATCATGATCAGGCAACAAGCATTTGCTTTACTGGAAGTTCACAATCTAAAGGAAATTCCATGGTACCTGAATATAGTAATCCATATGTTGAATTTTCAAAAGAACATTTACAAGGAGAACTACCATACACTGTTTTAAATACAGATAGTGGAATTAATTTAAATCCTGCTCTGCAAAGAAATGACGGACTATTCGCTGAGTGGAATTATGGGACAGGTAGTGTTACAAATGCTCCAGCAGTTGGTAATATTGATTTACCTAGAGTTCAAGCAAGATTAGGAATTAGAGATCAACTCAACACTGGAAAATTTGAAAGTAGACAAACACAGAGATGGGAAAAAGATATTGATACTGCTGTCTCACTTCTTGGCAAGGGAATTCACAAAGCTTTTGACTTAAATTCAGAATCGAAGGAAACAAGAGAAAGATATGGTCTACACGGACATGGCAGTGCTGGGCTTGCTGCAAAAAGATTAATTGAAATGGGCGCAGAGTTTATTGTTGTCAACTCTACATACTGGGATGACCACTATAATATTCACAAATGGATTCCAGGACGTGCAGAAAAATTGGATAGTATGCTTTCTGCTTTAATAGATGATTTAAAAGACATTGCTTATATTGTTGTTGTAGGAGAATTTGGCAGAACACCAAAAATAGATCCAAAAACAAACGGCCGCCACCACTGGCCTTTTTCAAACTTTATGCTTGTAGCAGGACCAGGCGTAAACGGTGGAAAGGTAATTGATGAAATTGATAATGGTGGTCAGATAATTCATACTGATGATCGTCCTAAATATCTTGATGAGAGACTAGATGCCTCTCTAATGGCAGATTCAATACTCAGCCTTGGCGGCTGTACACGTGTATGGACTGAAACCGGTCAAAGATTTCCAGTTTGGGAAGGCTTTGAAGATGCATTAAAAGCTTAAAGAATTATTTTTTCTTCCCAATAATAATAGGCAATGAGTTTTAAGTTTTCAATTAGAGCTTACCCTAAAAGCCTTCCCTATTTAAAATAAAATCCATTTCAGAAAATCCATTTCAGAATCAGTCCTTAAACATTTTCCTGTAACAATTTATGGCATATTCAATTTTGAAAAAGGAGTGTGCCATGAAAAAGTTTTTTATTTTAATTTCTACTCTTAGTGTTATAAGTATGTTTAGTATGATTAACACTGCTCTTGGTGATGACGGGGCTGATGTTTTTATAAATACTGACTCAGTTGGCAGTATTGATTTTAGCGGTCGTACATTTGGCGGAACAAAGCCACCAATAGATGATACTGACCCAATTGATATTATTAGAGCGGCTGGTGGAAGACCGCCTGATGCATTTGAGAGAAATTATTCATCAGTGCAAAACAAATCAAAGAAGTATATTGTTTTGCAAATAGATAATGATGCGAAATTACCAGGATTAATAAAAATCTTAAAAAAATTCGGGGCAGTTCCAATAATTACCAGTGATAGCGATGCACTTAGAATTAGATGAAGAAATTGATATTATATAAATTTTCTATTTCTTCTTCCCCATTATAATAGGTTCTGCAACTTGTGTGGGGACTTCTTCATAATAACCTTATAAACTCATCCCTTTCAAGTTGTATCTCTTTGAGTATTTTAGCTAATAAAATAGGTGACAAATCTCTAGATGGATGATGTGGAATCGTTGTATACTTTCCATCCATATGTCTGTAAAAAGCATGACTACCTTTTTGTCTAATCTTTGAAAAACCTAAGTCCAGTAAAACCTTCTCTAAGTCCTTTGACTTTATAACAGGAAGTTTTGTCAAATTATAACCTCTAACTGATCAGTTCCTATATACTCACCGACTATAAAAGGGTCACCTTCCTGAATACAAAGACCAATTACGTCTTTTAAGTTTGATTTTAGTTCATCTATTGTCTCACCTTGAGAGTGAGCGCCAACCATTCCAGGAACGTAGCCAATGAATAAATTTGTTGTTGGATCCTTTTCAATAACAATTGTAAACTGTAAATTTTTCATTTCAATTTAATTATACCCAAACCACTCTCCTATTTCTTCTTCCCAGTAATAATAGGTTCAGTTTTTTTAACCGCTGGGGTTGAGTCACGACGTTCAGATTTGCCGCTTACGGGCAAATCTTCACTATTTTTTCTTGCCAGTGATAATAGGCTCTGCTACCTGAGCGGGGACTTCTTCATAACATGCAAATTCCATGGTGAAAGTACCTTGACCCTTGGTTTTATTTCTAATATCTGTTGCATAACCAAACATTTCTGAAAGCGGCACCTTACCATGGACTTTTGAAATGCCAACTTCTGTAACCATGCCTTCAATGCGGCCGCGTCTGCTTGAAATATCACCAATGACATCACCCATATATGCTTCAGGTACTTCCACCTCAAGCCCCATAATAGGCTCAAGTAAAGCTGGCTTTGCTTTCATAAAGCCTTCTTTTATTGCCATT
>JAHFBE010000009.1:0-24074 GCA_023250205.1 Candidatus Melainabacteria bacterium
TCCAAAAGACATTCAAACGAAGTTAGCTAAAGAGATTGAAATAGCAGAGCTTACAGGACAGCTTGATTCTAGAACGGGGGGTTGGTTTACAAGGCAAATTGAAAGAAGGAAAAAGTTGGAGGTCTCAGATGAAAAGTTATGACAAGGTTTCTTTTGTGTTTCTATCTTTTCTTTTGAGCTTTGTGTTTTTGAAAGCACTTGCATTTGTTATCCCTGATCTTGATGCAATTGGCAGAGATCCTGAAATAACAGGAATTGAAACTAAGTATTTAATCCCTGGACAAAAGGTGAAAATCTACGGTAAGAATTTTTTTGCAATTCCAAAATCAGCTAACAAAGTGTGGATTAATAACTATCCTGCAAGAGTCTTAAAGAGTGAAAAAGATTTTATAGAAATAACAATTCCAAAAATACCTTATGGAGAAGGAAGAATAAAGCTTTATACGAATTATCTTGGTTATAAAAGTAAACAAATTATTTATCCTCAAAAGGAGTCAGTGAATATTACTTTTGCTGGTCCAGTATTAAAAAATATAAACAGTATTTCTGTAAGTCCAGGCAAGTCTTTATTTGTCTATGGAAAATACTCTAAGAATAGTTTATTGCTTTTTAAGATAAATAATATTGAAGTTAAGTCAAAAATAATTTCTAATGATGTTGCAGAATTGAGCTTACCTTCTTCTTTACCCGCGGGACCATTTAAATTAGTCTCTTATTTGAGAAAAAGAGTTAAAAATGAAAAATATATAGACTCTGCTGCTAGTAATGAACTGATTCTATTTAATATTCAAAATGGTTTACCAATGAATATCATGATTGATTTGTTAGATAAAAAGTTTGATTCCTCTAACAAAGAGTATCCTTATAAAATTGAATTAAATTTTAATAATTTATCAAAGTCAGTTGATGTTACAGAGTTTTCAATGATTGAAGTTGTGTCTGGTGATGCTTTTGAGATTGATGCAGTAAACAGTTCTTTAAGAGTTAAACAAAATGGATATATTAAATTAAGAGCATCTTTTAAATGGATGCCAGAAGATTTGGTTTTATATGATGAGATTACTTTGACGTCTGATTTACCAAAGAAACCAAATTTTGCAGAACTTATAATAAATGAGGTATATCCTTTTCCTTCAGGAACGATTCCTGTAACTGATGCAAATATGGATGGTTTTGCCAAATCTGATGAAGATGAATTTATTGAATTGAAAAATGTTACCAGCGAAAAGTATGATCTTTCTAAGTGTGGCTTATTTGTAGGAGAAGATACATCTCCTAAATATGAATTTCCCGAGGGTGTGTTTATTGAACCCAATGCATATTTGGTGGTTTTTGGTAATCAAGCAAAAAATGGGAATTTGAGTTTAATTAATTCTGGAACAACTATTGAACTTGTTTGCGATGATAAGACTATTGATTATGTTGCATATCCTGGTGGTGTAAGTGGTTCTCCTTCCTGGCAAAGGAAAAATGATTTAAGTGGCTTTGAGAAACATACTGGAGCATTATTCTCTCCAGGGGGAGCGCCAGTAATCCTAAATCAGAGCATGGTAATCCAGGAGCCCAATTTAACAGGATCACCTTTAAGCACAGATTCGTTAAGTGATCAAAACGAATCTAGCCTGGTTGGATTAAAAGAAATATCTGTTTTTCCAAATGAGCTGATCTTCCAAGAAGCATTATCGCAGCAACTTCAAGTGACGGCTACGTATGACAATGGTGAAGAAAAAGACGTTACAAATGATGTGGTGTATAAAATTGTTGGAGGGGGAAATGTTGTGAAAATTGAGACTAGTGGATTTGTTACCCCACTTGCTAATGGCGTAGTAACTATAGAGGTAGAATATCAAAGTAAAATAATTGAAATTTCGGTGAGTGTGAATCTTCTAAGTAAAGTTCAAGCTGGGCAGTTGGTTATAAATGAATTACTTGCTGCACCTACTGTAGATGTTAATAATGACGGAGTGTTTAAAAGTGATCAGGATGAATTTGTAGAGGTAGTCAATATTTCAGGTATGGATTTGGATGTAGGTGGTTTATTAATCTCAGACAATACTAAAGTTAGGCATATTGTTCCTGTAGCCACGGTGCTTCATAATCTTGAGCCTATTGTGGTTTTTGGTGGTGGAAGTGCAAGTAATTTCTCAGGCAATATAAAATCACAAATCGCCAGCACAGGAAGTCTTGGAATAAATAATACTGGTTCTGAGCAGATTACTATTACTACAAGTGATAATAGGGTAATTGATCAGACAGCATTTGATAATGCTAATTTGCAAGGAGTGTCTTTAAATAGGACTGGTGATTTAAGTTTTAATTCTCTAAATCCACATGATAAGTTCTTAAAATCTGTGAGTAAACATTCTCCTGGTACCAGGATTGATGGTTCCTCTTTTCTTTCCCCACCACAAGATGGTGCTGACCTGTTAAAAGGCGCATCATCTTCATCTGGCAGCAGTTCTTCAAGTAGTTCATCCTCTTCTTCATCTAGTTCCTCGTCAAGTTCATCATCAGGAAGTGGCTCATCATCAAGCAGTGGTAGCTCTTCAAGTTCAAGTAGCAGTTCATCCAGCTCTTCTTCTAGTTCTTCTTCGAGTAGTGGCAGCTCCTCATCTGGAAGCTGTAATATGTAGAATTTTTTCCTTAATAAATTAAAAACATTAGATTGGATGATTGATTTGTTAAGAGAAGTGTTATCTGTTGGAGGGAATATTTTTATTTGAAAAGAGATTTATATTAAGAGGAAATTTTAATGACGCTTATAATAGATAGAGTTAAAAACACAATCAATAATGTAGCCAATAAAGAAGCACTGCAACAGCTTGAGTTAACACAAGAATATAAAACACCAGATTCTGATAATGATAATGTAGTAAATCTCCCTCTTCAGAAAAAACCTTCAACTTTAGAAATGTTAAAGTTTAGACCGACAACTACTTTTATGTTGACAGGGCTGGATGATTTATTACCTGTTCTTGATGAGCAATATGAACTTATAGATGTGCTTGGAAGTGGCGGTATGGCAAATGTCTTTAAAGCAAAAAAAAATGGAGTTTGTTTTGCATTAAAGCTGTTAAAAGATGAATTGATTGATAAGAAAAAATTGCTTAGGTTTAAGAATGAAATTGCTGTTATGAAGGAATTTAGTTTGCATCCTAATATTATTTCTATTGTTGACAGTGGTAACTTTATGGGAAGACCATGTATCGTTGAGGAATTCGCAGATGGAGGCTCTCTTCATGAAAAAATGAGAGATATTTCTCCTGAAGAACTTGTGAAATATATGATTCAGGTTTCTGGAGCTTTAAATTTCGTTCATAAAAATGGCTATATTCACAGGGATTTAAAGCCAGATAATATATTTTTAGTTGGCGATGTTGCAAAGCTTGGTGATTTTGGAGTTGCAAAAATAATTGACTCTATGAAGAGTGAAGATCGAATTACATCGGAAGGTATTGTGTTAGGAACATTGGAATATGTGTCGCCAGAAGAAGCTAATCAAATCCTTGAACCTTCTGATGATTATGTGGAAAGCATATATTCGGATATTTATTCTCTTGGTGTAATCCTTTATAAAGGACTTACAGGACAATTCCCTGTTCAGATAAAGAAAAACAGTAATAAGCAGATAAATGTTATTGCTGCACTTAAATCAATAAATACTGTACAGCCTAAGTCAGTTATTGAGCTGAATCCTAATATTGATAGCTGTCTTAGTGATACTGTTATGAAGTTGTTAGAAAGAAATCCAAAAGTAAGAGCTCAATTTTGTAATGATGCTTTGTCCGTAGCTAATAAGCTGACTGAACATTTGAATAACAGGCAAGTATTAGTTGAAGAAAAGGCTGCTTAAATAGATTAAACAGTTTCTAGTTCTTTTTCTCTGTCCTTTTTAAATCTGTCAGCTGGTTTTATTAGCTGTGATTCTCTTTCAGAGACTTCTTGTTCCATATCAATTATGGTACCTTCATTATCTGTAGTAGGTCTTAGTTTTTCTCCTTCATGCTGGGAAACAATAACTGCTCCAATAGAATTACTCCAGAGATTTACAGGAGTTCTGCAAGAATCTAAAAGCCTGTCTACAGGGAGAATTAAACTTAAACCTTCTATTGGTACGCCAACTGCATTTAAAATGATTACCATAGTTACTAATCCTGCACCGGGAACTGCTGCTGCGCCTGCTGAAGCTAAGAAAGCTGTTAAAACAATTAATCCTTGTTTTATGAGATCTAAATGAATTCCATACATCTGAGCTATGAACATAACGGCAACACCCTGATATAAAGCTGTTCCATTCATATCTATAGTAGTTCCTACTGATATGACAAAGCTTGTAATTTTATTTGGTACCCCCACTTTTTTATTTAAGCAGTCCATAGTGATAGGCAGTGCTGCTGAGCTGCTTGCTGTGGGTCCGGCAATTGCAAGTGCAGGGAGAAGGCTTTTAAACAGAGCTAGGGGAGAATAGTTTCCGAACACTTTTAAGATGATTGGGAGAATAATTACTGCATGAATTATAAGTCCTACTAATACGGTTACAAAGTAAGTTAAAACTGAAAGTAAGCTGGATATTCCAAGTGTAGCAATTGTATTTGCACTTAAAGCAAAGACACCTATTGGTGTAAGTGCAATAATCCAGTCAGTGATTTGTAGCATAGCTTCAAAAGCAGATTCAAAAAATACAGCTATAGGTTTCCCCTTTATTCCAATTTTTGTGAGAGCAACACCAAGGAGTATTGCAAAAATTATTACTGGAAGAACTTCACCTTTTGAGAGAGATTCAAAAATATTTTGAGGGGCCATTGTTACAAAGATTTCAGATACTGGCGGATTTTTTGCTACTACTGCTTTTAATCCTTCAACTGAAGCAGCTGAGTGGGAGCCTGGTTTGACAAGATTAGCTAAAATTAAACCTAGTGTTGTAGCAATAAACCCGGTGGATATGAAATAAGTGAATGCTTTTGTGCTTATGCCTTTTAAATGTTTTGTGTCGCCAATAGACACGATTCCTAAAGTAACAGAAGTAAATACTATAGGAATTACAAGAAGCTTTAAAAGCCTCATAAAGATTTGTCCAAATGGAGTTATGTATGTAGGAATGTATTCTCTAAAAAAATATCCGGCTAAAATGCCAAGTACGATTGATATGAGAATCTGAGTGTGCAGTTTTATTTTCATTTATAAGTTCCTTAAATTTGTTGATTTAAATTATCTGAGAATTATAACATGATTGTTTTATTGATTTAGTTAAAAATAATAATTAAGGATTTTAAGTTTTAAACCCTTTATATGTCGATAGTTTTACTGTTTTTTGTTAAAACGAAAGAAAGGTTATATTATTTTAAGGTAAGTTAATAACTGGGGGTAAAGATGAAAAATATTAAAGCTATAAAATTATTAACAATTCTTTTTTCAATAAGTGTGCTTCTTACAGGTTGTTGCTCTTTAATGGGAAAGCCACCTTGTATAGGTTGTGATAAAAAAGCTAACATGGGGCATTGCTTCAAAGGTAAATGTGGAGATTGTCCTTTTGCTGGATGCTTTATGAAAGCACCTTGCTGTGCTTTAAAAAACAAAGAAAAGCTTGGATTAAGTGTAGAGCAAGAAACTAAAATTAAAGATCTTTGTGCTGCTACCAAAAAGAGTTCAATTCAAGTTGAAGCTGATGTAGAAAAAATTGAAGTTGATATTAAAGCTAAGATTGAAGGTGATACTTTTGATGCTGCTGGTATCAATGCTTTAATTGATAAGAAATTTGAGTTGAAAAAACAAATTATTAAATCAATTGTAAGTTCACATGCAACACTTCTTGGAATACTTACTCCTGAACAAAGAGAAAAGTTTAAGGAGATTAAAAAAGAGTGTAGAAAAGGTTGCTGCGATAAGGGCGATTGTAAATCAAGTAAATGTTCTGACTGTGACGACAACGATGATGAACATGAAGAGCATGAACATGATGATTAGTTAAAGCTAATATTCTAATATTTAAAAAGCATCTCTTAGTTATAAGAGGTGCTTTTTGTTGTTTTAAAGGTAGTTCTATTATCTAGTCATTCTTTATATTTTGTTTAGCATTAAACTGAATATTTCTAATCAGTGATATTACTAGAAAAAATAATTCAAAATAAGGGTTTCTTCTATTCCTAAATCGTTAGAACTAGATGCCATCACTTTTTTTTCATACCTTAGAGTAAGTTTGTAAGTTGATAAGTCTGGGGAATTTATTATTGAGGACCTCTAAAGATTGGAGGTAGTAAATGATTGATAAATTTAAAATTTCTAAAAAAGAATTAACAATCAATGTTTTATTAGCTTTGGTAATTCTTATCGTAGCTCTTTTGACTTCTTTTCCTTACATAAGGACGATAGGATCGTTTTTATCAAATTTTCCTGCAAAAAGTTATAGTAGATTAATATATGAACAATTGGCAAGTAATATTTTGCCAGGATTCAGATATAACACTTATCAAATTGAACTTAATGAAGTCACACCAATAGAACTTTTCATAACTCCTACTGCTCAGAAAGTTATAGTTGAGATAATTAGTGCAGAGGGAATAGGTCTAACTGTAGATTCTGCTAAGTTGCTAAAAGAAGGATTAAAGTTTGTAAAACCTAAGCGTCCCAGAGAGCAAGTAGACAGATTTTCATACAACATAAGAGATGAAGTTGTTCCTAATCGAATAATCTTTAATCTAAGAGAGATTGAAAATAAAGCACAGGTAATTCAAGCAATAGACTTTAATGTTTATAGGATCCTTGTGAAAGGGAAATTACCCGGACAATATACAATAAAAGCTACTGTTGATGATAAAGACTCGGCACTTACCACAATTATCACAAAACCTGGATTGAGAATTGACTATATTAATCCTCATTTTATTGAGGCAGGTAATGAAGCTCTTTTTACTATTACTGGTAAAGGGTTAGACAATTTTTGTGATGTGATTATAGAAGGTAATGATATTTCAGTGAAAAATATGATTAGTATTCAAGATGGCATTTTTAAGGTTACTTTAGCAGCGCCATTAAATGCAAGCCCTGGATTCCGGGATATAACTATATCAAATCCTTTAAAAGGAGTAACGAGTGTTCTTGTAGATGGACTTGAAATAAAAAGTACTACTGCAGCGGTGGATGTTTCTCCGATTCAAGGACCTCAGGGAGAAGAAGGTCTACAAGGAATTGCTGGTAAAGATGGAATGAGTATATGTGATAGCCCTACGGAAAATCTAATGGTTTTTACAAACAATCTTCCACCTGGTAACAGTGCAACAGCATTTTTTGATCCTGTTCAATGCAATTTAACTTTTGGTATTCCAGTAGGATTTAATGGTATTAATGGAAATGATGGTTTTAATGGCATGGGAGTTTGCAGTGATAAAAATGCTACCCTTGCAATAAGTTCAAATACTTTGCCAGAGGGTTCCATGGCTACATCAAATTTTGATCCTTCTGGTTGCACTTTAACTTTGGGTGTGCCAAAAGGTGATACAGGAGCAACAGGAGTGACAGGAGCAACAGGAGTGACAGGAGCAACAGGCTCTGCAGGAATAAATTGCTGGGATTTAAATGGAAATGGAGCTAATGATTCAAACGAAGATATAAATATGGATAGCAGTTATAGTGCTTTGGATTGTATTGGTGCAAATATAAATACTGTAGAATATGTGATTGCAAACTGGGATTCACTTTCAGATGAACAAAACTTTACTACTGCTTCAGGTAACATGACAAGAATGATAAAAATCCCATATTTTATAAATGATGGTGTGATTTATGGTGGTTTTTGGATTGATAAATATGAAGCATCAAGGGCAAATGCTACGCCTACGACAGAAGGAAATTCAACTGTTCCAGTAAGTCAAAGAAATGTTGTCCCATGGGCAAATATAAATTTGTCAACAGCGCAGTCGGTATCTAATTCTTCTTCAAGACAAATAAGTGAGATTGGAAGTTGTATGTTAATTGGAATGAGGCAATGGCATGCTTTATATCTTCTTGGAAGATATTCTAAAATAAGCAGCATTTTTGGTGCAAGTTCAACAAATGGTTGGAATGAAAGGGGAAATACCAGATCTGGTGAAGATGGCAGAGCATCTGTTTCTTATACTTGTACTGATGATCCTACGGAAAATGCTGGTGGAACTGGAAGATGTTTAACTGGTACTGGTTACAAAAGTTGGGGGCACTTACTTGATAGTACTTCCTCTACAAATGTGCAAAGTGGTAATGGTGCTGGTCAAGGAGTTTTAGGCGGCACTGCAGATTCAATAAAAGATAATGATGATAGTAATGGAGCTGATACATTTGATGGAGACTTACAAGTATACGATCTCGTTGGAAATGTAGATGAATGGATAGATTTTACTCTTACAAGAACATCAAATACAACAAAAATTGATTCAGGTTATCAGGCAGCAGGGGAAGCATTACCATATTCGACAAACAATAGATATTTTTCCTTTGATGATATAGCAGGTGGAACAAATACTACATATATAGATTTTCAGGGATTGGGTTTGCCATATACAGGAGTTGCCTCTAATCAAGCGGATTTAAATGGTGGGATAAATGATGGAAAACTTTTAAGCAACTCTACAAATAATCAACAATATGGTACTGTTCGCGGTGGTTCTTGGACTACTAATGTAGATTCTAGATCCCCACTATACTTGGATATCAGTGCTTCTCCAACTACTGCACAAACTAATAAAGGCTTTAGAGTTATATGTAATTTTGCAAATTAGTTTAACTTAAAATGCTAACTCATCATGAACGTGTGTAATTTCATCAATTGCTTTGCTATCTTTTCCAGATTTTAAAGTAGCTATTGCGGTATTCAATCTTTTTGACATTCCTTTTACTTGATACTTTGGCAGTGTAGGTATTTGTCTTAGGTTTTTGATAGCAATTTTCACTTGAGCAATTGCATTCTTTTTGTCACCTTCAGAAATGAAATCAAGTGCACTGGAAAGAGCACTAACTGTCAGTTGTTGAGCAGATTGAGATTGCTGAAGCTTAATTGTTTTATTTTTATCAGTATTATTTGCATAACTAAAGCTATTTAGAAAACAGGTACTTAGTAATATAAAAGAAAAAAAGAGTCTTAGATTTAACATATTTAATCTCCATTCAATATTTGTGTAGAACAAGCTTTAATTATATTAGTAATCTTCTTAAAGAATTATCCATCTTTGGGATATTAGATGCTTTTTAAATCATCTTTTGGGATGAGTCTTCTATGTACTTACAAGGTGAAAGTGAACTGGGCAGCGTCGTAGAGGATGTTCGTACCAGCATTCTTAATTATAAAGGGCATTTATTTATTCCTGATTATAGAAATAAATTTTAGCTTGATTTCAAAAATGGATGATGTAAAAGCCTTTGTGCATTGGGATCAAATCTTGCTTCAAGTTCAAACATTTTGTCATTAAAGATATTTTTTCTTCTTTGATCTCTAGCAGTAGCAATGTCTTTGTTAACTTGTTCTTCACTAATACCAAGTCTAAAAGCTTCTTGTCTAGCAGAGTCTTCATATTTTTTGGAATCTACACTAGTTATGGCATGTATACAAACTAAACTTTGTCTATAAGAGGATTCTACTTTATCAATATATCTTTTTGGATCAGAAATAAACTCTTTTAATCTTGAGCTTAATAAATTTTTATCTCTAAGTTCATTACGGTTTCCAAGGTATGCAACATGTGAACCTGATTCTACTAAGATAACTCCATTGTTAACTTGCTTAAGACTTACAAGTGGTATATCATTCTTAATTCTTCTTGCAGGGGCTATATTGTCAGGCTTAGGATTTGAAGCTATTATTGCTCTATGAAATTGGGATATTGAATGTGTGAATATTTTTGTCATGTTTTGTGAAATATGTTTCTAGTGCTAACTCTACATTTTTAAGAGAAAGAAATCAAGTTCTAAAAATTAAGAAACAATAAAATCTTAATTAAAGGAGATATCTTTTAATTAATAGGATTTATCAAAGAAAACCCAAGCTTGTCTTAAGCTATATAAAAAAACTGGGCAGGTAACGGGATTTGAACCCGCGCATACCGGAACCACAACCCGGGGCCTTAACCGCTTGGCGATACCTGCCATATCAAAGAGAATTAAATAATCAGAAATCAGAATTAACAAACCTAATTATACCGTACTGTATAAAATGTATCTTAGCTTCTATAAGCCTTTAACATCCCAGCCTTTATATAAACAAATTTCTTCTATAGCGACACTAAGATTTTTAAAATTATTTTCTGCCTCTTTGTCTCCGGGATTTCTATCAGGATGATATTGAAAAGCTTTCTTTCTCCAGGCTTTTTTCACTAGATCTTTTGCTTCTTTTTCTTCTTTCCCATCAATTTCAGACGGATTAACTCCTACTACTTCACATGCTTTTTTGTATTGCTCTTCTTGAGTAAAAGTTTTTGTGAATTCGTCGTAAGAATATTCTTTTCCATCTTCTGTCTTAAATTTGAAGTCACCTTTTTTAAATTCTTGATAAATACCAAATATGTTTAATGCAAGGAAAAGATATTTCCCTCCTACGGCGTATGTGAAAATTTGAACAGCAGGATCATTTAATATTTCCTGATTTTCATTTGCTTTTCTTTGAATGAAGCTTAAGACTCCGTAAGCTATTCTTCCTGTTTGAGTTAAAAATGATGGAGACTTTAAATTAGAAAAATCTAATTTAATCTCTTCTGATTTGTTGAGAGATTCTTCTTTAGAAGCGTCAGGATTATTTACTACGATTAAAGCAAAGTTCTTTGAATAATTCTCTGAAACTACTGCATCTGGATTTATCGTGATATTTTCTTTTTCAGGCTCAGGTGTTGTATTAGATGATTCAGGTGTGGGTGAGTTATTGTTTTCTGTTGGATTATTTGTTGGAGATTGGTTCTCAGATTTAATATCAAATAAGGATTTAAATCCTAGAGTGTTAAATTTGATTAGTCCAGTTACTAATGAACCAATTCCACTGAACGATACAAGTCCACCAACATATTTTAAAAAACTTTTTTCTTTAAAATGCCCATATAACCAAAGTAATCCTCCACCGATGATTCCTAGCCCTCCCAAAAATTCTGCACAAAGTCTTTTTTCCATATCACCGGGCATTTGATTCCTACTGCATTTTTCTACATAACAATCTCTGAAGTTTTTTGGAGTGGGCCTTTGAGTTTGCTCTCTCTTTTCATCAAGAAACCAAAATAGAGGAGAATATAAAATATTTACAGGTTGTGTAGATATATTCAGTATCATTTTATTTTTAAAAAATCCTTAAAATTTGCGTATATCTATATTAGAGAATCAAAGTTAAGACGTATAGCTGATTTTGCCTTAAACTACAAGAAACTTAAACAAAGAGCTTGATTTTAAGAATTTCTTTAGATTCTAAATTTTTACTACAGTTTGATTTCTTTAGAGTCAATTGGTTCTAAGATTTCCTGTACATTAATAAGATCATTAAAAGATTCAAGGTGGCTATAAAATTCAATAGGCATATTTTCACTAGCAAAAACCTTAAGCTCGTTACTTTCTACACGGAGCATTGCATAGGAAAGTTTCACTTTAGGATTTATTTCAAAAGCAAAAAGATGTTCAAAGGTATCCTGAACTTGACCAATGGTTTCAGGTATAGCAATTTCTTTAATGTCGCCATGACTATTGAAAACTAAAAGAAGAAACATTCCTTCTTTTAGTTTTAGGGAATTATCCAAGGTCTCTTCTATAAGATTAGGGACTTTCCATAACTTAAATAAATTCTGTTCTTTATCGCGATCAACTCCAGGTAATGAATAATCTTTTACTATTCTATGTCTTCTTAGCGATAAGTATTCTTGTAAATCTCTATTGATTACATGCTCGTAAGAAAAATGTTCATTATTTGATTCTCTTATTGCTATTGGAACGACATCATTTAAGGGCTCTGCTAAAACAAATCTTTGAGTTTCATTATTTGCCCAGAAATCCCAGCGACTGTTGTTATTTGCAGAAATTATTAAGTTACCACGATGTATTGGAAAACCTGACATAAGAGCATTCTATTTAATCAGATTACATTTAATCAAGTAAATCTCAGAAATTAAGATTAATTTTAGAAAGCCATGAAAAACTAACTTACCTAAACAAGTATTGATTCCTTTGGATTCTCTGAAAGATGATTAGTTATTGCACCATCTCTTGCACTACCAACAAGCTTTGCATACTTTGCTAAAACTCCACTTGTATAATTTGGTTTTTTTTGTTGCCATTTCAATTTTCTATTTTTTAATTCTAAATCTGAAAGCTCTACAGTAATGGTTCCTTTTTCACCATTGAGTTCTATAATGTCACCATCCTGAATCAACGCAATTGGTCCACCGACAAAAGCTTCTGGTGAAACATGCCCTGCCATTAATCCACGTGTTCCTCCGCTAAATCTTCCATCAGTAATTAATGCACACTCAGCACCAAGTCCCTGACCATAAAGTGCTGCAGTAACGGATAGCATTTCTCTCATTCCAGGTCCGCCTTTTGGTCCTTCATATCTAATTACTACTACGTCTCCTGATTTAATTTGTTTATTTATGATTGCTTCAAAACTTTCCTGTTCACTATTAAAAACTCTTGCAGGTCCTCGGTGAATTATTTTTTTACATCCTGCAATCTTGACTACTGCACCATCAGGAGCAAGATTACCTTTTAATATTCTTAAGCCTCCTGAACTGCTTAAAGGTTTTTCAATAGGCAGGATTACATCCTGATTTTTTGGAAAAGTAACATTCTTTAAATTCTCAGCCATGGTCTTTCCTGTAACTGTTAGGCAATCCCCATGTAAGTATCCTGTATCAAGAAGCATTTTTAAAACAATGGAAATCCCTCCCACTTTGTGAAGATCATAAGCCACATATTTACCACCTGGTTTCATATCTACAAAGTATGGAGTTTCAAGGAAAATCTTTTCAATCTCTTCAATGGTAAATTTTATACCTGCCTCATTTGCCATTGCAGGAAGGTGTAAAACAGCATTTGTAGAACCGCCAGTTGCAGCTACTACACGGGCAGCATTTTCAAAGGCTTTTTTTGTCATTATGTCACGTGGTCTGATTCCACTTTTTAAGAGGTTCATTACTGTTTCTCCGATTTCTTTATGGATCTTTTCACGCTCAGGATCTGTTGCAGGGTATGAACTGCTTCCAGGTAAAGAAATTCCAATAGCTTCTGAAACACAAGCCATTGTATTTGCTGTAAATTGTCCACCACATGAACCTGCTCCAGGACAAGCATTACATTCAATGTCATATAGTTCTTTGTCTGAAATCTTTCCTAAGTTATGTGCGCCAACTGCTTCATAAACATCTACTATTGTTAAATCCTTACCCTGGTAATGACCTGGCATTATTGTTCCACCATAGAGAAAAACAGAAGGTAGATTTAATCTGAGCATTGCCATCATCATTCCAGGAAGACTTTTATCGCACCCTGCAATCCCAACCAATGCATCATAACAGTGAGCTCTCATCATAAGTTCTACTGAATCTACAATAATTTCACGACTAATAAGTGAACACTTCATTCCTTCATGTCCCATTGCAATGGCATCACTTACTGAAATTGCAGTGAATTCTCTTGGCGTACCATCATTTTGAATAATTGACTTTTTAATATTCTCTGCTTGATCATGAAGTGTTATATTGCAGGGTGTTGCTTCATTCCAGGTACTGGCTACTCCAATAAAGGGTTTATTGAGATCATTATCTTTAAGCCCCATAGCTCTATACATTGCTCTATGTGGTGCTCTTTCTGGTCCTGATGTTACAGTGTTGCTTTGTTCTTTTAAATTCATAAGTTATAATCTAACATATAAGATTTCTGAAGCAAACGTATTAGTACACTTCAAGTTAAAAAAGATGATTAAGAATTTGAGATGACAAAGACAGAACCTAACATGGAAAAAATATATGAAGAGAATCTTAAGTTCTGGGATGATGCCTGGAATAGAGTTTCAAAACCTCATAAAGAACTTCCAAAGATTCCGTATATTCATGAGTTGACAAGAAAGCTAAAAAAATTCAGGGTTAAAAAAGTTCTGGATCTTGGTTGTGGTTCTGGCTGGCTTTCTGTTTTTATGTCAAAGTATGGTTTTGATATTACTGGAATTGATACTTCAAAGCCAGCAATTGAGCTAGCAAACACCTGGGCAAAGGAAGATAATGCAAACATAACTTTTGTTACAGGAGATTTATTAAATCTTCCATTTGAGGACAAAAGCTTTGATGCAGTTGTTTGTAATTCTGTCTTAGAACATTTTAGATTTGATCAGGCAAAAAATATTTTTGATAAAGTTCACAAAATTTTAACTGATGGTGGATTCTTATTTGGATGTTTTGATCAAGTTGGTTCAGGGAAAGGTGAATATTTTGAGCTTGACGATCAAACACATGTTTATACTGATCAAATGAGAAAAGGCATGATGCTAAGGAATTATTCAGATCAGGAATTAAAAGGATTACTCTCTAATTTTGATATTCTTTCATTTGATAAAAATAACTATGGAAGCCGTTTGGTCTGGGCTAAGAAGAAATAGTCTGTTGTGCTTGTTCTGTATTTTTTATAACTACTATTTTCCCATTACAAACAACTAAGTTAGGATTATTCTTCGATTTGAATGACCTAGTATCTTGCAATGTTGCATCAGGACTGTTTGTTAGATTGATACGTTTTCTTATTGGTCCCCAGATATACCAACTAGTTAGCCCAGTGAGGAAGGTATCAAATTTGGAGTAAGTACCAGTTTTATTTTCGATCTTTACATTTGGACTATTAAAAAGAAAAGCTTGTCCCGCATTAGTAATTGCAAATTTTTCACTATCTTCTGCCCAGAACATAATGCAATCTTTGGCTTCTCCGCCTGGGGAATTTATAAGTATAACTTGATGACCATTGTTTATCACTGAATTGGGGCTGAATGAAGCTGTTAAGTTAGTAGTATCAGAAGCTTCAAACAATGGACTCTCTTTTACCTGGATATATTCACCGTTATTGATCTTTGCACTATCACTATTTTCTATATTAACGATCCAAGACGGAAATAATTCATTAGGCGAAGAGTTAGTAACAATTACTCCACGACTTCCTAGGATACGTATACAGCTGCTCAAGCTAATATCGCTAGCTGGACTATTTTTAATAGTGGATTGTGTTACATGAAATATTTTACACCCAGGACTTTCAACAATTTTTAGAGCCTTAGCGTTGACGATATGTGTATTAGGACTTTTTGTGACAGAAGTTGCTTTAGTGTGATTTATTTCACAGAATTCACTGTCAGTCACTGTTACCCAGAAAGCATTTGATATTTCTCCGTTTTTACTTCCTATTGCTTTTATTAATTTGCTTTTTTCTGCAGAGAAATCAGGGCTGTCAGCAATTGTTCCCCACCAAATTTGATCAAGATTATTTCTTGGACTGTTATTTAGTGAAACTAATGAACTCTTGAGAATCTTAGAATTTGAACTGGACCTTGTACTTACCCTTTTGCTCTGATCAACAAAAACCATATCACTTTCGTTAATTGATATTCTTGAACTATCCTGGACAAAACAATGACTTCCAGAAACATAGACTTTATGGCTGTTATCTACAAAGTTTCCCTCTGATTCAGAGCTAAAAGTTTTTTTACCAAGGATTTCTAATTCTTTTATTAATTTTCTTGACATAGTTTCTATCAATTCATCTGTCAAAAGGAGTTTATTACCTAAATAATCAATTACCAATTCTTCAATTTCTCTTTTGTCGTTAATAACATTCACAACAAGTGTATTTAATTGCTTGTCGTCAGGGATGCTAATAGGTTTACCATCAGAAGTTTTATATTGCTGCCCTGTTTTAATTTGTGAAAATAAATCAAAATATGACAAAGGATGACTTGTAGCTGCTTTTGAAATTCTTGTTAACATGATTTGAAAGGTAATCTTACCTTATTTTCCGGTTAAGATTATTAAGAGAAAATTCTAAAATATTTGGTTGATTCTAAAAGCAAAATAAGAAAATAAGTTAAAAAACAGGAGTACACCACTTCTTGTATTTTGGATTTTTACCTTTAACTACATCAAAGTAAATATCCTGAAGTTGTTTACTAATAGGTCCAACTTTTCCGTTTCCAACAGGTCTGTGATCAATCATTGTTACAGGACTTACTTGAGCTGCTGTTCCACAGAAAAATATTTCATCGCAAGTATATAGTTCTGTTCGGTCAATTTGCCTTTCTACAACATCCAGATTTAATTCTTTTTTCGTAAGCTCAATAACTGAGTCTCTTGTAATCCCTTCCAAGATATTATCTGATACCTGTGTAGTAATAAGCTTTCCATTTCTAACTATGAAAATGTTCATGGCACTGCCTTCGCATACATGTCCATCTCTTGACAGAACAATAGAGTCATCAAAACCATTTAGCAATGCATCTGTTTTTGCAAGTGCTGTGTTAACGTAGCTTCCCTGAATTTTTCCCCTTGGTGGGATTGCATTGTCTTCTACTCTAGTCCAGCTGGATACACAAACATGAAGTCCTTTTGAAATGTCTACATATTCTCCCATCGGTAAAGTACAGATTGAGAGCGCGGTTGGGTTAGAACCATTTTTATTAATAAGTGAAGGACCTACTATAATTCCGGATTTGTAAACATTTGGTCTTATGTACATGTCGCAACTCGGATTATTTCTTTTCATTAACTCTAAAGTTAGTTGACATAATTCATCTACAGACTTATTTAACTCAAGTCTTATTAATCTTGAATTTCTACTTAATCTTTCATAGTGTTCTTTTAGTCGAAAAATATATAATTGTTTTTCATCAGGATTCCAGTAACCTTTTATACCTTCAAAAATTCCTGTACCATACTGAAATGCATGAGTCATTAGGTTTAAACTTGCTTCACGGAGAGGGATAAATTTTTCATTAAAATAAGCAATTGAATCCAGATCTATTCCTTCTTTAGTAGGCATTTTTTTCTCCAGTGTTTGTTTTGACATAATGGAATATTATAGCAGTAGATGCGTAGCATGCTACGCATCTACTTTAACGGGATCTTCATAATTTCAGCCCCATCTAAGGGATCTAAAACTACCAATAGGTAACTTTCAGATTTTTCACTAGTTGCAAATGCTAATGAAGTGTTTAGCTCTTCAAATGGGCTAATTGTTTGTAAAGCTTTTGTTCCTGTCAAAAATAAATCAGCATGCAGAAAACTTGAATCCTTTTTATTAAGCAAAACTATATCAGTTAGACTTATTGTTTTTGGCGAATCATTTTTTATTTTAAGTTCTAATACTAAGTAATCTCCAAAGGTTTTACTGTGTTCTTTGTTTGTTTTCAGTATTGAAAGCTCTATTTCATTTTTATTAGGTGGAGGGAAAAATCTAAATCCTTTGTATTCTTCTTCGTGTTTCATGCTTCGTGCTTCGTGTTTCGGCAACTCTCCTAGAATGTAAAAATTGCTTTTTAATGTTAATGGAGTTCCACTTCCTGTGTAAGTTGTTGGTATTTTACCTTTTCTTACAGCAGAACCGATAATTCCTGTACCAGCTCCTATACCAGCTCCTGCTAACAAACTAATTCCATGACTAGTAATTGCAAGAGGAATCCCTCCATATTGAACTCCTGCTATAAATCCATGAAATGTTCCATATGCAATTAATGCAGCATCATAGGTTAAAATTTCCGTTGCTTTTTCACTTGTTTTTTGGATATCAGTACTTGCAGTAGCTGATATTGGAATAGATATATTGTCGGGAGTTGTGATTTCGTTAAAACTTACTTCAAACGATCCATTTTGTCCAAACCGTTTTGGTTCTTTTATACTTGTAATTGTTCCTTCAAATTTGCTTCCTTTTGGAATGTAAGAATTTTCTCCAAGTACAATATCTTCATTTGTAAAAAAAGCAACAGTATCCCCAATCTCACTAAAATAAAAATTAATAGGAGTGTTTAAATTTACATTTAAAATTTCTCCTTTTTGAATGACGGTTGTAATACCTCCCTTTAAGGTGGGAGCAGTATCCTGAGAATAAGCTTTGTTATACAAAAGAACTATAGTAAATATAAAAACCAGAGAAAATAGATAAAAAAATTGTTTTTTTGTAATCATTTTTATATTTGTTTATCATATATTAGGCCTTTTTTCCTTGGAATTTACAAAAAGTCCTTAGAGGAAAAATATGTATTGGCTTACATAACTGTATAAATAGCCCCTTTACTCATACATTTTGTAAAAAATGCATTATATGATGTACTCAACAATGGAACAACTTGATTTAATAAACAACTTAGGGATGGGTAATTTAAGAATAAAGAATAAGGAGCAAAAAAAGAATGTTAAAAAAATCAAAATTACTTGCACTTGCGTTGGTTGTATCAGTTTTAATGCCAACAATTGCTTTAGCAGATGAAGCAAGCTCAGGTTGCAAAAAGGCAGATCCAATACTTTCATGGACAATTGGTTTACCATTTAAGGCTGTTGGCGCTGCATTGAGTGGAGCAACAGGAGTTCTTGTTGGAGCAACATCAGGATTATTCCATGGTGCAGTCAAAGGAACAAGAGCAGTTGCAGATGCACTTGGTGATGAAAACGGAACTGGCGAAACATTAGTTGGCGTAGTCGTTGGAGCAGCACCAGGAGCAGCAGTACACGCAGTAGTTGGTGGATTACTCTGGGGCGGAAAAGGTTTTGTTGCTGGCTGGGATAAACCATTCCATTGCGCAACAATACATTCAGCTTTAGAAGGTATTCCAGACGCAATCGAATGGACTGCAGAAGGTGCATCAAAAGCTTTTTCAAGCTAATTTCACCTATCTAAACGATATAATAAAAAGCCAGTACTATAATCAGTGCTGGCTTTTTAACTTTAAAAAAGTAAAGAATATACAGTTAAGTCCTAAAACATTTTATTATAAATACGGTACTGTTTAATGAAACGAAATGCAAAAACCCTTGGTGATAAATAAGAATGATGAAGAATAAATACTTCTTTTCGCTATCAGTTTTGGTAATAGTTACTCTTTTTGGTTACATATTTCTACCAACAATAAATAATTTTTTGGGCTTGCCTACTATTGACAACTTAACTGAATATGAGCCAATTAGTTCAATAGAACTTTATGATTACAGAGATAATTTTGTAGGATTTTTACAAGGTGAAGAAGATAGGCAGGTAGTTCCTTTAAGTGAAATCTCACCTTTTTTAAAGAGAGCAATACTTGCAATAGAGGATAAAAATTTCTATGAACACATTGGGATCGATCCTCCGGCAATATTTAGAGCTTTCTTTGTGAATCTTCAGGCTGGGAGAGTGGTAGAAGGTGGAAGTACTCTTACACAACAGCTGGTAAAAAATCTGTTAATTCCCGAAAAAGAAAGAGGTAGAACATTTACTAGAAAATTTAAGGAATTATTTCTGGCATTGGAAATGGAGAGAAAATTAAACAAGGATAAAATATTAGAGCTATATTTAAATCAGGTTTTCTGGGGAAATCGTGCTTATGGTGCACAAAGAGCGGCACAGCGACATTTTAATAAAAAAGCGTCTGAACTAACTTTAGCTGAAGCTGCATATTTGGGTGGTCTTCTTAAAGCACCAAGTGCACTCTCGACAAATAGAAAAAGTGGAGAAGATAGAAAACAGCTTGTGTTAAAAAAGATGCTTGAATTTGGTTATATTACTCAAAAGCAATATAATTCTGCAATAAAAGAAAAATTAAAATTTACTTCATCTCCAGGACAATTTGAACTGTACCCTTTCTATTTTTCATATGTTCTTGAAGAGCTGAAAGACAGATTTGATTTAGAGCAGTTAAAGGAAAAAGGATACAAAGTCTATACAAGCCTTGATCCGGAAGCTCAGGATAAGGCAGAAAAAATATTAAATGAGGAAATAAAGAAAGCGCCAAGTGGAGTTACACAATTTGCTCTTGTTGCAATAGATGTAAAAACTGCACAAATTAGAGCTCTGGTTGGTGGTGTTGGTGATTTTTGGAAGAACCAATGGAACCGAGCAACAAACCCCCACACAATAGGTTCTGCATTCAAACCATTTATTTACTTAACTGCGTTTGAACAGGGAGTTATAGATCCTGATACTAAAATAAAAGATTCAAAGTTTGAGATTGTTGATGGAACAGGTATGGTGTGGGCGCCTAAAAACTTTGATGGTAAATTTTGGGGAACTATTACTGTTAGAGAAGCTTTAACATATTCAAGGAATTTGCCAGCTGTAAAAGTTGCTTATAAGGTTGGCATTGAAAAAATTATTGATATGGCTAAAGCGTGTGGGATAGAAACAAAGCTTGAACCACACCTTGCACTTGCTCTTGGAAGTGCAGCAATTACACCACTTGAAGCTGCTAGTAGCTATGCAACTTTTTCAAGAGGGGGAATCTATATAAAGCCAATTCTTATCAGGAGAATTGAGGATCCAAAGAAAAGGATAATTGAAAAAAACATTCCTGTTCCTCAAAGAGTTGTTTCTGCTTATGCTGCTTCAACACTAGTGAGCGTAATGGAAGAAGTTGTAAAGAGGGGAACAGGTACTCTGGCAAGACTTAGTGATAGACCTGTAGCTGGAAAAACAGGTACGTCAGATAAATCAAGAGATGTTTGGTTTATAGGATTTACTCCTGATCTTTCTGTTGCAATCTGGGGTGGAAATGATCATAATAAAGCAATAAATAGCAGATGGGTTACCGGAGGTGCAATTGTAGCGAGAGTATGGAAGAGGTTTTGTGAATCATATTATGAAGATAAAGATATTCCTCCAGGAGCATTTCCTCAGGATGTAAACATGAAAGTAGTTCTTGTAGATCCTCTTACCGGGCTTTTAGCTACTCCATATACTTCAAATCCAGTTAAGAAGTTATTTGTTCCAGGTACTGAGCCTAAAGAATATGCGCCAATACCTGGAGGTGTAGGTAAGTTTAAATCTTTTACCAAGCTTTTGTATGGACCGTTTACTAATAAGAACAGACTAGAAGATGAAGAATTTGATATTGAGGAGGATTTTAAAGAAAAGAAAGATAAAAAAGAAAACAATAAGGAGAATGCAGGAGTAAATGATGAAGATGATGAAGGAGATGGTTTTGTTGATGAAAGTAAAGTTATTGACTTAAATCCAAGCGATCCTCCAATACCCGTTCAAAGTAAAGAAAGAATTCAAGACGAACAACAAAATGGAGAATCAGTAAGTGAAGCTCGTAGAAAGAGAGTAGAAAGGCTTAGAGATAGGAGAATAAAAAGAATAGAGACTGAAGAAGAGCAAGATGATAGCGCAGAAGATCTTGGTAATGAACCATAGAGCCACATGACAAAAAAATATAAATCTAATAAATTTGTAAAAGAGGATTCACAGAGTACGAATAGTGAATTAGTATTTGGGAAAAACCCAGTTCTTGAAGTTGTTGAGAACTCAAAACTTCAAGTTAATAAAATATGGTTAAGTGAAAATGCTAGAGATCAAAATTTGAAAGAAAGGGTTATTTCCTTTGCTAAGGAAAAGAAAGTCCCTTATTCATTGGTTCCGGAAAATAAACTTGCTTCACTTACAAAAAATCAAAATCATCAGGGAGTAGTTCTAAGCATATCCCCTATTCAATATAAATCAGTTACAGAAGTTATACAAAGTGCAATTAACTCTTCAAAAATCATTTTAGTTGCACATGAAATTGAAGATGCACATAATATTGGTGCAATGATTAGAACGTTCGTGGCTGGTGGCGGAAGTGGTGTTGTTTTAACCGGAAGAACAAATATTGGGATTAATGCAACAACTATTAAAACCAGTGCTGGGGCATTGTTTCATGCTGATTTTGCCCGGGTAACTAATTGTGTCAATGTAATTAATGAGTTAAAGAAGAATGATTTCTGGGTGGTTGGAACTGATAATTCTGAAATAGCAAAGTCTATTTATGATACGAATCTACCCGAGAAAATAGCTATAGTAATGGGAAATGAACATGAAGGACTTGGTGAATTGATAAAAAAGAATTGTGATTTTCTTGTAAAAATTCCTGTTAGCGGTAAGGTAGATTCGTTAAATGTTTCTGTGGCTTTTGGAATAGTTTTGTTTGAGATATTGCGGTGTGTGTCATTGCGAGCGAAGCGAAGCAATCTTACTTGACCGATATTATTTATGAGATTGCTTCGTTGCTATCGCTCCTCGCAATGACATTTCACATACTATATCCTAACTCTTTCATCATAGGCTCAATTAAAGGATAAATATTTTCTATTAACTCTAAGTTCTCTTTCCATTTGTCTTTTTTTGGTTTGGTTATGTAGTTTACCTGTGGTGGTTTGTATGAAAGATTTCTCAGATTCCCGGAAAAAGGGATATCAACAAAATCACATATTTCCTTTGTGACTTCATAAGTGTTTTCCGTTAAGTCTTCATAAGATATAGTTAGCTTTCTCTCAGCAGCTATGTCTTTTAGTCCATCAATAGCAAATTTATTTGAACTAATCCATTGAAATGCACAGACCTCTTCAAGGGGCTTATTAATGTAATTTTCCCATCCAGGTGGCATAACAAAATTCCAATCCTGTCCATAATATCCTTTAATGCTTAAGGTTAATGGTAAATTACTGGCTCTAATATATTTCCCATTAGATTCCCACCCCTCTATTAGTGAGTTTATATTTGCTCTACCATCACGCTTTAAAAATATAAATTTGCAATTGTTAAACAAGCGGTCTATAAAAGAAATCCGGAAACAGTTCTTAGGTGTTTTTTCAACTATTCGATATTCGTTTAATAAAAGCTTCTTATATAGCAGGTTCAATGTTGTAACTGGGAATGATAAAGAAGAATGCTTGCTTGCATATTTTCTTAGTAACGCACCAACACAATAATTGTTAAATGAATATTTGTGAAATTCATTTAACAAAAACTTTTTTGATTCACTGTTTAAGTCTTTATTTGTTAACACTTCGTTTTTAAATTCTTTATTAGAAAACCGATAAAATTTTTCCCAGATATCGTTACTTTCTTGATATAGAGACCATAGATGTTTACTTGAGCTTAAAATTGTAAAGAGAAGGCTTGTTCCTGAGCGTGGGCAACCAATTATAATCACAGGGTTTTTAATTTTAAGTTCTTCCAAGCTGCTCCAAATCTGAGTTTTTTAAAACCGAATAGTCTAAACAATTATATTAAAGATTGGTTAAACATTAAAAAGATTTTATAAAGTATTAGCTGATTTCGTACTATATAGAAAGAATTCACTATCAAAATGCCTGCTTTTAACTCTTTTTATGAGTTGTAAGAGCCAAATCCAATCCTCTAAAAACTAAAAGGAAAAATCATGGAAAATGAAATGCCATTAAAAGATGAAGAAATAAAAATAAGTTCGATCCAGTTATTATCCAATTTTGTATCTCAATGCAAAGAAATTGTTAATGATAGTGAATATTATCCTACAGCATTATGCTCAGCAGACATTTTAACAGCAGTTTACTACTATAGACTATATCCAGATGTTCAGTATTTTATTGAAAACATCTTTAAATTTAGAAGTAATTATTTTCAATTGCAATGGGTACGAGCAACCTGGTCTAAGTTCAGTACAATGACAGATATTGAATTAAGCGATCTTGTAATAAACCAAATTACATTAGTTGCTAAATTATCAGAAGAACAATAAGATATGGGGAATGAAGCAAAAAGCCCCTATAGCTAGAAAACTAACATTTGGATTCTTTTATTTATTATCAAGTTCTATTGCTACGGTTGGCTTAAATGTAGTTCTTATAGGTTTTACTGCACGAGCTTTAGGTGTTGAAAAATTTGGACTTTATTCAGCCATCCTTTCTTTTGTAGGCTTATTTCAGTTTTTAAGTGATTTTGGCTTAAATAAAACTTTACTTAAGTTTGGTTCTATCAGTCGTGCTAATGCTCAGGTTAGTTTTGGCAATGCATTGCTTTTAAAGGGAATACTTTTTATTCCTACGTTTTTACTCGTTACGCTTTTAGGATATATAGTTGGATATAAGGGCGATGATATTTTAATCTTGGAATTGTTAGCACTT
>JAHFBE010000009.1:24084-44336 GCA_023250205.1 Candidatus Melainabacteria bacterium
GATTTTAAGCTAGTTTCTTTTTTTAGAGTTCTTAAAACTTTAATCAATCTTTTTATAGTAATAATTGCTCTTTCAATAAACAATTCTGTTCTATATCTTGCACTTGCAACCATGTTGTTGAATCTTATAACTTTTATTATTTCATTAATAAATTCAGTCCTTTTATTGAGACCCAAATTAAAACTGGAGCTAGTGAAAGACTTTTTTAAAGATTCAATTATATTTAGCTTCAGTGATTTTTTCTTAAGTATCTATGCAAAAATCAGCATAGTATTACTTTCATTCCTTTCTGATTTACATACGGTTGGAATATTTAGTGCTGCAATCAAGTTTACAAATGTTGCAACTTTATTCCCTAATCAAGTAAGAATTGCGCTGTTGCCTACTCTATATAGAATTATGGAGTCTCAAAACATAAAAGAGTCTGGTGATAGAAAAAGAGTATTTAGGATTGTTTTAAAGTATATGGTTGTTTTAGCTATTCCATTTGTAATTTCTGTTTTTCTATTCTCTGCCCCAATAATGCATTTGATATTTGGTGAAAAATATAATCTATCTATTCCTTTTGTAAAACTATTTAGTTTGTTTATATTTTTTAGAATAATTCAAACACCATTTAGCCTTTTTTATATTGCAATGCATAAACATAAACAAATGGTTTATTTCCAGGCTGTTGTCAGCTCATCAAATCTGATTTTGAATCTATGTTTAATACCAAAATATTCTGCTTATGGTGCAACCGTTGCTACTGTTATTAGTGAAGGCTTATTGTTATTTGGTCTGGTGTTTTTAGGTAAAAGATATTTAGTCTGGGATTTAAAGGATGTCTTTTTATTAATCTATAAACCTATACTTTCTGGATGTGTAAGTTTTGCTTTGTTCTATGGATTATTGCAAGCTAATATGAATCTGTTTCTTCAGATAGCTTTGTTACTGTTATCCTATTTGCTACTTTTATTTCTTATTAAGGGATTTAATAAGGAAGATAAGGATTTGTTTGTTAAAGTCTTTTTGAAAAAAAATATGTAAAGTAAAATGTTATGATATTTGTTTATGCAGACTAATGTAGAGATTAAACGACTTCCAGAATGGCTTAAAAAAGATGTTTTATTAAACGATCAATCAAGAAAAGTTTATTCACTTATTCAAGAATATAACTTAAATACAGTTTGCCAGAGTGCGAGGTGTCCAAATAAAAACGAATGCTTTTCAAGAGGCACTGCTACTTTTATGATTAATGGAAATACTTGTACTAGAGGTTGTACTTTTTGTAGTGTACCTAAAGGAAAGCCACCGGAATTGCCAGATGAAAATGAACCTTTAAATGTTGCATTTGCTGCAAAAACACTTGAATTAACGCATGTTGTTATTACCTCTGTGAATAGAGATGATTTGCCTGATCAGGGTTCAGAGCAATTTGCAAGCACAATTAATAATTTAAGAAAAGAAATAAGTAACGTAACAATTGAAGTTTTAACTCCTGATTTTAGAGGTGTTAAGAGTTGTATAAAAACTGTAGTTGATGCTTGTCCTGATATTTATAACCATAATCTAGAAACCGTTCCAAGACTATATAGTGAAGTCCGACCAGGAGCTATTTATGAGAGATCATTAGAGTTGATAAAATTTGTGAAAGAATTAAACAAAGAGGTTATTACAAAGTCAGGTCTTATGCTTGGACTTGGAGAAGAGGCTGGAGAGGTTATCCAAGTAATGAAAGATTTATTTTCGTATGGGTGTGATTATTTAACACTTGGACAATATATGCAACCAACTAGAGATAGTCTTTCGGTTAAACAATATCTTTTGCCTGAAGAGTTTGAATCTTTTAAAAAGATTGGTTTAGAGATAGGCTTTAAAAAAGTTTTTAGTGGTCCATTAGTGAGAAGCTCTTATCACGCTGGAGAATTGCACAGAGCTGAAGCAGGAAGTATTGAGGCATGAAGCTCCCCAGAATATTATTTGTATTTATTTTGTTACTTTCATTCTCTGGATTGGGAATATCCTTAAGCAAACAAACCTTAAATATAAAAGCTGAAAAGTCAGATAAAGCTACTGAAGCTAAAGAACCTCACACTAAAGAAACCTATTGCCATGGAAAAGTTATCAAGATTATTTCTGATGTAAGTGAAGAACTTCCTGGTGGGAATATACAAAGAACCCAGCAATTGCTTCTAAAAATTATTTCAGGCGAAGATAAAGGTAAAAAAAGAGTTACAATTAATATAATTCCTGACAATCCAGCTTTTGCAATTGTTGGAGAGCTTGATAAACAATATCTTATTACTAAAGTTGAAAATACAGATACAGGAAATGAAGATTTTTTTGTCATTGATTATCATCGAGAATACTTAATCTGGATCTTGTGTGGCTTGTTTGTTTTTATATTGATATTAGTTGGAGGTTTTAAGGGTATTAGAGCAATTATTTCTTTGGTTAGTACTATTTGCCTTGTAGCCTTTGTTTTAATTCCATTAATTGAAAAAGGAATGAATCCTCTTTTATCTGCAGTGCTAGTTTCTGTATTAGCAACGGCTTTAACAATGGCTATTGTTGCTGGATTGAACGTGAAATCTTTAGCCAGTACTTTGGGAACAGGAATTGGTGTAGCTGTAAGTGGAATCATTGCAATGATTGTTATAAAAATTGCACCCCTTTCAGGTTTGGCAACCACAGAAGCAATGATTCTATGGGGTAATCAACTTTATCAAATTAACTTTAAAGGATTACTTGCGGCAGGAATGATAGTCTCATGTCTTGGTGCAGTAATGGATGTTGCAATTTCCATTGCAAGTGCTATTCAGGAAATTAAAATAGCAAATCCAAATTACTCAGTACAAGAACTTCTGAAATCAGGAATGAATGTAGGAAAAGATATTATGGGGACAATGACTAATACACTTGTCCTTGCTTATACAGGGATGGCTTTGCCTTTATTATTATTAATCAGCCATGAACAAAATCCTGCTAAGTTTCTAAATCTTGAGCTGGTCGTTTCAGAAGTTGCTGCAGCAATTTCTGGAAGTGTTGGACTTGTAATTGCAATACCTGCAACAGCTTTGATTATGAGCTATCTTGTAGACAGGAAGAAGTAATATGGACACTCTTGATTATAAAGAACCTATAACCAAGATATATTTCGTTCGTCATGGTCAAACAAATGCAAATAAACAAGGACTTATCTTTGGGCGATTAGACTGGGATTTGAATACTGAAGGGGTGAATGAGGCTAAGAGAGTAGCTTCCAGATTGTCTGAAATAAAAGCAGATCATATAATTGCAAGTCCTTTGGTTCGTGCTACTCATACAGCAAAAATCATTGCAAGGAAATTAAAAATAAAAAAAATTGTTATAGATAAAAATCTGATAGAAAAATCAGAGGGAAAATGGGAAGGTAAGAATTATTGGAAAGTTAGAACCGAAGACCCAAAAGGGTATCAAAACTGGCTAAAGAATCCTTATAAAAACAAACCTCCCGGGGGTGAGTCTGTTGTCGAGCTAAACAATAGAACAAAGAAATTTTATAAGACTATATTAAAAAAATATTCGGGAAAAAATATAATAGTTGTAGGACATTCTGGACCTATTAGATTGTTTTTATTGAATATTTTAAACTCAGAAATTAATAAATTCTGGCATTTAAAGATTGAAAATGCTTCTGTAACTGAGATTCATTTAAGCAAAAAACATGCAATGGTGTGGACAGTAAATAGAAAATAAATTTTTAATGTACGTAGTTAAGAGGATTTTGAGGTCTTCCATTTTTTCTTACTTCAAAGTGTAAGTGTGGTCCTGTAGAATATCCTGTTTGTCCTTCATACCCAACAGTTTCACCTTTTATTACAGTATCTCCTCTTGATGCAGAGGTTCTGCTTAGGTGAGCATATAGTGTAGAGTAATTCATTCCATGGTCTACTATTACTACTTTTCCATACCCACCGTACCAGCCATTAAAAATTACTTTTCCAGTATCACTTGCCATAATTGGTGTTCCATAAGGTGCAGCTAAATCAACACCACTATGAAAGCTAACCACTTTAAATATAGGATGTCTTCTCATACCAAAGGGAGAGGTTAAGCGACCGTGGATGGGATATGAAAAACTCCCTGAGCCAGTGGCGCTTCCACCCCCATAATTTTTTCCAACAAGCCTGTTTATTTCTGAAATTAATTGTTGGGAGTCTCTTTCAAGTTCTCTTTCAGCAGATTCATAAGAGGCTCTTTCTGTTCTTAACTTCTGCACAAGATTGGATTGGTTTCTGTGTTCATTTGCAATTTGTACTTTTTGTTTTTCAATGTTACCGATAATGCTTGCAATTCTAATCTTCTCTTCTGCAAGTCTGTCCTTAAAGTGCTCAATTTCTTTTGATTGACTTGTAAGCTTTTCCAGCAGATTCTTATCCTGTGCAATAAGCAGTTTTTGGTAGTAAAGCATATCTAATAAATCAGTAAGATTTGGTGTCTTTAATAAAACCTCTAGCATTTTAAGTCTTTGTCCTTGATAGATTTGTTTTATTCTGGACTCAGCATTTTTTCTTAAGATTGAGTAATCACTCTTTAGTTCAAAAAGTTTTTCTTCTGTAAGCTGTAAATTGTTTTGAGTTGAGGAAAGCTCATTCTTATTTTTTCTTAGTTGTTCTTGTGTCTTATAGAGTTTTTTTTGGATGACGATAAGCTTGCCTGCTGCAGCTTTTTCTTTTTGCTTGGTTTCCTCAATCTTTCTTTTTAAGAATTCAGTCTTTTGTTCTATTTCTCTTAATGTTTTTGACTTGGTTTTACTGATTGATGAATTAGCATGTAGAGATGATGAGCTTATCAAAATCAAAGCAATTAAAAGTAAGACATGAAATATTCTTTTATGCATATTGAAAAGTAATTAAACCTAATAAGGTTTTTTAATAGTAAAAACAAATAGTATTGGTACTACTGAAACTACTAGGAAGGCAATCAACATGATTGCTACAAAAATTCGTGAGTACTTTCTGAAGAAATCCATCATAATAAAATATATTATATCGCACAAAATCATTATGAATCAAAAGCGGGTGTGCTAACAAATTGAAGATAAACAGTATAAATGTCATTGCGAGCCGAATGAAATGAGGCGTGGCAATCCCGATCGGGACTGCTGTGGAGACGTTGCATGCAACGTCTCTTCTTTCGCAGTGACATGTTAAAGTTATCCTCAAAAACTTTTCACACTCATCAAAAGCTAATAATCCTATAAAACCATAAAATTCTTTACAGCAGACTGAAAATAGTATTTAGCGTTTCTTGTTGTTATATGTTTCACGTAAAGCATGTAATTCATCTCTTAGCTTGGCTGCCCTTTCAAAATCTAATAATAAAGCGGCATTCTTCATCTGAGATTCTATACGCTTGAGAACTTTTGGGAGTTCTTTGATATCAAGCTTTTCGCTGGCTAATTCTTCTGCAACAACTTCCTCGATATTTTTATTTGAACGAAGAGCCTCCAATAGTGGGTTTGCATGACCTTTGATAATAGTTCTTGGTGTAATGTTATGTATCTTGTTGTATTCAATCTGAACTGTTCTTCTTCTTTCAGTTTCATTGATTGCTTTTTGCATTGAGTTAGTAATTTTGTCAGCATATAAGATTACTTTCCCGGCAACATTTCTGGCAGCACGACCAATCATTTGAATTAAGGATCTTTCTGCTCTTAAAAATCCTTCTTTATCAGCATCCATTATGCATACAAGACTGACTTCCGGTAAATCAATTCCTTCTCTTAAAAGATTTACACCTACAAGTACGTCAAATTCTCCAAGTCGTAAATCTCTTAAGATTTCTATTCTGTCTAAAGCTACTATTTCACTATGTAGCCATCTGACTTTTAAATTGGAACCTGTTAAGTAGGCAGTTAAATCTTCAGCCATTCTTTTTGTAAGTGTTGAAATTAAGATTCTTTCTTTCTGTTCTATTCGTAATCTTATTTCGTGAATAAGGTCATCAATTTGTCCTTTTGTGGGTTTTACTACTATCTCAGGATCGATTAAGCCTGTTGGTCTTACTATTTGTTCAACAATCTTTTCACTAATTCTCATTTCATAATCACTAGGAGTAGCGCTGACAAAAATCGCTTGATTAACTCGACTCCAAAACTCATCAGGCTTTAAAGGCCTGTTATCCTTTGCACAAGGTAAACGAAATCCATAATCTACAAGAGTACTTTTTCTGGATAAATCACCATGGTACATGCCACCTATTTGTGGTACTGTTACGTGTGATTCATCAATTATGCAAATCCAACCTTCAGTACCATATTTTCTATTAAAGTAATCTACTAAAGCTTTAGGTGGCTCCCCAGGTCTTCTTCCTTCTAATATTCTTGAGTAGTTTTCAACCCCATTACAATAACCTACTTCTTTGATCATTTCTATGTCATATTTTGTTCTTTGCAAAAGCCTTTGAGCTTCTACATTTTTTCCTTGTGATATTAGCTCGTTATATCTTTCTTTTAATTCAATTTCAATTTGTTTGCATGCTTCTTCTATTGAATCTTCATCTGCAATATAATGTTTTGCAGGATAGAGTGCCGTTTCATCTATCGTTGAAGTTACTTCACCAGTCACAGGATTAATGGTTGTAAGGTCTTCAATTTGGTCTCCAAAAAAACTTATTTTTAAAATCTCTTCTTCATAAACGGGAAATATTTCTACAATTTCTCCTCTGACACGAAATCTTCCTCTTTTAAGCTCTATATCATTTCTTTCGTAGTGGATGCCTACAAAACTTCTAACGAGATCATCTCTTTCAATATTTTGTCCCTTTTTAATACTAATAGCTGATTCATAATATAATTCTGGAACTCCTAAGCCATAGATACAGCTTACAGAAGCAACTACAATTACATCATCTCTTTCAAATAGAGATCTGGTAGTTGAGTGTCTAAGTCTGTCTATTTCTTCATTAACGCTAGCAACTTTTTCAATATAAGTATCTGTCTGCGGAATATAGGACTCTGGCTGATAGTAGTCATAATAGCTAATAAAATATTCAACAGCATTGTCAGGCATAAAATCTCTAAACTCATTACATAGTTGTGCAGCAAGGGTTTTGTTATGAGCAATTACAAGAGCAGGTTTTTTAATTTCTGCTATAACATTTGCAATTGTGAATGTTTTACCTGAACCGGTTACTCCCAGCAAAGTTTGATACCTGAGTTTTTTGTTAATTCCTTCTATAAGTTCTTTTATTGCTTTTGTTTGATCACCGGCAGGCTGAAAAGGGGATTTTATTCTAAATTGTTGCTGTAATGTTTTGGACATGGATTTTTGCTAGGACTCGATTAATAGTGCCTCTACATTGTAATATATTACATATGTCAACTTTGCTAGAACAGGATCCTCAAATAAAGCATAGAAAAGAGCTTAAAACAATCTGTCAATTGGCTTATGAAAAGGGCCTGGTTTCTGGATTTAATGGGAACTTTAGTCTTAGGATGAACAATGGAAATATTTTAATTACTCCAAAAAGCAGCTATAAAGGATTAATTCAGGAAGATGATTTTGTAGAAATTGATCTAAATGAAAATTTAATTTCTAGCCCAAGTGGATTGTTACCAAGTACAGAGTCGTCTATTCACGTAGCTGCCTATAAAAAGAGACCGGATATAAATGCTTTTATTCATACTCATCCGCAAAAAGTAATTTCTCTAACAGTGTGTGGAATTGATTTCAATGAGCCTATCATTCCAGATTCAATTATTCAGCTTGGTGAAGTAGCTTTTATTTCATATCCTGGACCAGATATGGAAGAAGAATTGAAACTAACAATTTCTGCTTTGGAAAAGCGTGACGTGGTTATTCTTGATAAACATGGAGCTGTAACAGTAGGAAAAAATGCTCTTAGTGCTTTTTACAAAGCAGAATTACTTGAACACACTGCAGAAGTATTACTTGATGCTCATATAGTTTGTGGTTTAAAAATTATAGAACCAGAATTGATTGAGAAATTAATTCAACACAGGCATAAAATTTATGAAAAGGATCTTAAAGAAAGAGAAGGCACAGAACTCTTTAAAAATGTAAAACAAACCTTCAAAATTAAAAATATTTTTAAAAAACTTTTTGAGAATAATTCTCCAGTAATTCAAAGAGTCTTGAATTTGGTTAACGATATTATTCATATAGCTATTCAAAATACAAAATATTCAGAAAGATTATCTAGTGAAGACAAAGAGCAGCTTTCGAGAGAACTAACTACTTCTATTTTAGGCATCTTTCTTGGAAGGTTTACGAAGAAAACGTCATAATATACAAGTTTGATAAAATTAAGCATGAAAATTATGCTTACAAATAATATCAAAGAGAATATTTTAGAAAGCAAAATCAATGGTTTTGAAGAAAATGAATTATTAATACCGAAATTAAAAAATTTATATCTTTTTACATCAAATCATAAAACCACACCTGTTGCGATAAGAGAAAAATTTGCAATTCCAGAATACAGGCTTATTGAAGCTTATCAGGATCTAAAAAAACATCAAAATCTAGTTTCTTTTGTCATTTTAAGCACCTGTAATAGGACAGAGATTTATTTTACTTCAGAAGATTTTGAAAAAGGATTTCAAGAAGTATTGGATTTCTTTAAGAGATTTCTTGGTCTAGAACAGGGAGTGGTAAAGGAATACAGTGCTATTTTGCAAGGGAGTGATGTTGTTAAACATGCTTTTAAGTTAACAAGCGGTCTTGATAGCCTGGTCCTAGGAGAAACGCAGATTCTATCACAAGTAAAGTTTTCATACTCTACTTCACAAAGTGAGAAGACACTGGATAAAATGCTTGAATTATTGTTTCAAAATATATTAAAAACAGCAAAAGAGGTTCATCAGCAAACAAGTCTTTCTCAAAATTCTCAATCAATAAGCTCTGCAGCAATTGATCTGGCTAATAAAATATCAGGTCCTATAAAAACAAAGTCGATAATGGTGTTAGGTGCTGGGAAGATGGCGCAGCTTGCTCTTGAGCACATTTTGAAAATTGGTGGTGCTAAGGAAACAGTGGTTTTAAATAAATCGCCTCACAGAGTTATTGAGTTCTCCGAAAAGTATAAAATAGATAGATCTTTCCCGTTTGATGATATCTATAATGTTTTAAATGATATAGATATTCTCATTTGTGCAGCAGGTGCACCTCACTATATTATTTTTTCTGAGCAATTTAAGCAGCTTAGGAAGGATCAAAATAAAGAACTTTTTATCTTTGATGTTTCCATGCCAAGAAATATAGACCCTGAATTTGGGAAACTACCTAATGTGAAACTTTATGATATTGATAGTCTCCAAGAAACATATAACAAAATGACTTATGCGAACAATGAAGATCTGGCTAGTGCAGAAAAAGTAATATCTGAAGGCTCAAAGGTTTTTTGTGAGCAAATTATCAGCCAGGATGTAGAAGCTCTGATTAAAGATTTAAGAGAAAAGGTAGAATTAATAAAAAATGATAAGCTCTCAAAATTGACTATGGGAAAGACTTCATTTACGAAAGAAGAAGTTAGCTATATTGTCAATAACCTTATAAATACAGTACTTCATGAGCCGATTAAAGTATTAAAAGATTCAAATGTCCTTGGTTCCCAAGAAGAAAAACTTCAGGTTATAAGAGATTTATTTGGGTTATAAACTTACAATTGGCACACGCTCAAGCAAGCTTGCTCTTTGGCAGGCAAATTTTGTTAAGAGTGAATTAGAACAACTGATTCCTGACTTAGAGATTTCTTTAAAGGAAATAAAAACAAAAGGTGATCATATAACGGATGTTGCTCTTTCAAAAATAGGCGGGAAAGGTCTCTTTACAAAAGAAATTGAAGATGCGCTATTAGCAAATGAAATTGACTTTGCTATTCATAGCCTTAAGGATTTGCCTACAAAGTTACCACAAGGTTTGAAAATAGGAGCTGTTTTAAAAAGAGAAAAACCTCATGATGTGTTGATTGTGAATCACGTCATTGCGAGGAGACTCGAAGAGTCAACGAAGCAATCTCAAAAATGTGAATTAGGTGGTGAGATTGCTTCGTCACTATCGTTCCTCGCAATGACAAGTGGTTCTAGAATCGGAACCTCTAGCTTGCGGCGAATATCGCAGCTGAAAGCTTTAAGGGATGATCTTGAATATTTGGACTTACGTGGAAATTTAGATACAAGAATTAGAAAATTAGAAGAAGGGCAATTTGACGCAATAGTTTTGGCTTATGCTGGTGTAAAAAGACTTGGATTTGAAAATAAAATAGCAGAGAACTTCAGTCCCAAAAACATTTTGCCGGCAGTTGGTCAGGGAGCCATGGCTATAGAGATTAGAGAGAATGATACTGCTATTGAAAAGATAATTGCAAAATTAAATCATGAAGAGTCTTATCTAGCTTCAATTGCAGAAAGAGCTTTTTTAGAAGCTTTACAAGGTGGCTGTCAGGTACCAATTGGTGCTTATTCTGAAATTGGGAGAGATAAGATTACTTTGCATGGAATTATTGTAAGTCTTGATGGGAAGAAATTTGTAAGAGATGAAATTAGTGCAAATTTAGTTAAGAGTGAATGCCTTAACCTTGGTAGGGAACTTGGAGAGAGATTGTTAAAAAGTGGTGGAAAAGAGATTTTAAAGCAAATTATGTCCGTGTGATATCTTTTTCTTATGAATAATAGGGATATAAAAAATTCAATTGTATATATTACTGGTGCTGGTCCTGGTGACCCGGATTTATTAACTTTAAAGGCCAAAGAAATAATTGAAAAATCAGATGTTATAGCTTATGACAATCTGGTTTCAAAAGAGATTTTAGAATTAGCATTATTTGTAAATCCAAAAGTCAATTTGCTATATGTTGGAAAAGTTGGTGGCGAGCATGAAAAGTCAATTACTCAGGAGCAAATAAATAATCTTCTTCTTGAACTTTCAAGAGAATATAAAACTATTTGTCGATTGAAAGGTGGAGATCCTAATGTATTTGGGCGAGGTGGTGAAGAAGCAATTTTCTTAAATGAACATAATGTCGGTTTTGAGATTGTCCCTGGTGTTTCGAGTATTACTGCTGTTTCTGCTTATGCTGGGATTCCGCTTACACATAGAGATTGTACAAGTTCATTTACAGTGATTACAGCGCATGAAGATCCTGACAGTCCTGATTGCTCAATAAATTGGAGTGATTTTGATATAAAGAAAAGTACTCTTGTCCTTTTAATGGGGGCAAGAAATTTATCTAAAATAATTAACAAGCTGATTTCATTGGAAATAAGAAAAGATACCCCAGTTGCAGTGATTTATCGTGGTACAACGAGTAAGCAGTATACGGTAATTTCAACTATTGAAAGTGTTGTTGATGAGATTGAAAGGAGTAAGATCAAAGCTCCGTCCTTAGTTGTTATAGGTGAAGTTGTGAATTATAGAGATGTCTTGAACTGGTTTGAATCAAAGCCATTATTTGGGAAAAAAGTTTTAATTACAAGAGCAAAGAACCAGTCTTTTTCGCTCGCATCAAAATTAATAAAAGCAGGCGCTAAACCTGTTAATTGCCCCTTGGTTAGCTATGAATTAAATGAAAAAGAAATCTATAATAAAAACATTATTAGCAATCTTTCTTCATATGAATGGATATTTTTTACAAGTCAGAACGCAGTAAAGTGTTTCTTTGAAATCCTTGCAAAAAACTATTATGATTCAAGAGCTCTATCAAAATGCCAAATAGCAGCAGTGGGTTACAAAACAAAATGTGAACTGGAAAAATATAATATCAAAGCTGATTTTATCCCTAAAAGATTTTCCTTGGATGATCTGGTGAAAGAGTTAAGTGAGAGAGTTAACCTAAAAAACAAAAAGATTCTACAGCCTACTCAAGCAGGATTAGTCCATGGTTTATCACTAGATATAACTATGTGGGGAATTTATAATGCAAATTTCATTAGTGATTTAGATAATGAAATAATAAACCAAATAAAAGAAGGCATTGATATCATTACATTCTTCAGTTCAAATTCGGCAAGATGTTTTCACAAACTGATTGAACGACATAACCTTGTAGGGAATTGTCGCGATAATTCCCTACAAGCTGTGATAGGAGAAGAAACTGCAAAAACAGTAAAAGATTTATTTGGTCGAGTTGATATAATTGCAGAACCATTTACTGAAGAAGGTTTAATAAACAGTATTCAGGAAAACTATTCTGTGGAGAAAGTCTCGTTATGACAAAGATAGATTTAAAATCACGCCCTAGAAGACTTCGTAAGAATGATGTAGTAAGAAGCCTTGTTCAGGAAACAATTTTGACACCAGCACAGTTTATTGCCCCGGTTTTTATACATGAAGGAAAAGAATCGGAGATTAGTATTAGCTCTATGCCTGGAATCTATCAGTTTTCTTTGGATAGGATGCTTAAGCATGTTGAAGAGCTTTATAAGAATCAAATTAAATCCGTAATTTTGTTTGGAATCCCAGATCAAAAAGATAAAGAAGCTTCATCTGCCTGGAATGAAAATGGGATTATTCAAAGAGCTAATAAGAAGATAAAAAAACATTTCCCAGAAATGCTTTTAATTAATGATACTTGCCTTTGTGAGTATATGGAGCATGGGCACTGTGGAATAGTTTACGAAAACAGGGTCTTGAATGATCCTACTCTTGAAATTTTAGAAAGAACAGCAGTATCTCAGGCTGCAAGTGGTGCTGATATTATTGCTCCTTCAGGAATGATGGATGGAATGGTGAGATCTATTCGTTCGTCACTTGATCAAAATGGTTTTCAGGATGTAGCAATTATGAGTTATGCAGTTAAATATGCTAGTGCATTTTACGGACCTTTTAGAGAAGCGGCTGAATCAATACCACAATTTGGAGATAGAAAGTCTTATCAGATGAATCCTGCAAATAAAAGAGAAGCTATTCATGAAGCTTTAACTGACGAAAAAGAAGGTGCTGATATTATTATGGTTAAGCCTGCAATGCCTTATCTGGACATCATTGCTGCTGTAAAGGAAAATATTAACCTTCCTTTAGCGGCATATAATGTTTCAGGTGAATATTCTATGATTAAGGCTGCTGCTCAAAATGGCTGGATTGATGAAAATAAGGCTGTTTTAGAGATGCTTACTGGAATTAAGAGAGCAGGGGCAGATATAATAATTAGTTACTTTGCAAAAGATTTAATCCAAATTTTAGAGGCAAATAAATAATGGCATTTTCTATAGCACCTGTAGGAACATCAAGAGAATTAAATGTCTGGCCTTATGGTTATCCAGATAGTGAAACCGTTTCACATGATGATTTGTTACAGATTCAAGAATTAACAGGTTCCCCATTAAATGAAATATATGATGGACTTGGAATCTTACGGAATGGGTATGAACTAGGGTTGGTTCAAATTAGTGGTCCTTATAAAACACCCGAAGCAACGATAATAAAAAGATTTTTATCTAAAGTGGAGGCAGGTATTTATACAAGAGATGATGTAAGAAAATTCTTTGATAAAGTAGGTGGTGTAAAAGGATTTGTTGATGGAGTTGTTAGTGCTGTTAGAGCAAGCAAAGATGGAAAGTTCAAACTTTAAGTAAGTTTTAAGCAGTATTGGTATAATAGCTTTTTGTGAAAGGTAAATAAACCAATTAATTATGTGTCCAAATTGTGTATTAAATCAGGCAGGATTAGGGGCAGCTTATTATGGAGCGTTTGCTATTTGTATAATTTTTGCAATAGTTGCCTTAGCTTTATATGTATGGGGAAAAAGATCTGGAGAGTTTACCGGTGATTCAGAAGAAGCAAAACATCTTATTTTTGATGAAAAAAAATAAATTTATTTTTAGCTTCTTATTTTTTCTTTTTACTATTACAGCAGCATTGTCTCAAAGCAATCCTTTTTTAAGTAACTCAAAATCGAAACAAAACCCTTATCATTCTACTTCCAGAGCTGTACTAATAGTCTTTGATGCCTCTGGCAGTATGGAAGATAAAATAAGAGGAGAAACAAGGATTCATATTGCAAAAAGAGTTTTAGAGGATGTGATTACAAAAGCAGATTCAAGTATAAATATTGGTCTAAGAGTTTATGGTGCTAGTAATCCTACCGGAAACCAGTATATAGATTGTAGTGATTCTAAACTGCTTGTTTTACCCGGAACCAATAATAGAAGAACAATAATATCTGAAATCTATAAAATCTTGCCAAGAGGATTTACCCCGATTACTTATTCTCTTTCTCAAGCAATTCAGGATTTAATTCCATATAAGGGAGAGAAATCAATTATTTTAATTAGTGATGGGTTAGAAACATGCGGAGGAGATCCCTGCCAGCTGGCACATTCTCTAATTAGCTCAGGGGTAGATTTAAAAATAGATGTTGTGGGTTTTGGTGTACGTGATGACTGGGCTGCTCAGGAACAGTTAATGTGCATTGCATTAAATACAAACGGAAGGTATTTTTCTGCTGAAAACGATAGTGAACTTACAAAAGGACTTTCTGAAAGTATAAATAAATCAGTAAGTGGAAAAATTATCACTATGCTTAGTAAGCCAATCGAAACTCAGAATGAAAATATTGAAGGTTTAGAAAACTTACCAATACTTCAACCAGAGAAGATTAACATTATTAATAAAAAGAAGACAAAGTAATTCTAATTAAAAGGAATTCCAAAAATCATCGGTAGGCCTAGGTTCAGGACTAGGTGATAGTGATGGTCTATGTGCTGGGCGATTTGCAGTATACGTTATATAAGAATTTCCTAAATTATCTGTTAAATGTTCCATTTCTACTGAAAGCCCTGTTCTTTGTTCTATAAGCTCCGTTCCTTCACGAGAAAGAGCTTTTGCAACTCCCGCCTCTTTACCACAATTTATTTCAATCTTATTTTCCCCATTCATAAGTTCACTAATTACAGCTGCAGCTATTTGTCCAGGAGCGATACTAAGTGGTATAGAATGTGTCTGTAAATAACTCCCTAAATTAATTATTGTAAATGGATTAGCTTCTGGCACTCTTATAATAGGCTTAGCTGCCGGTGCTTGTTGAGGTTGTCTTTGTAACGAAATACTAATAGGTTCATTCCTAAACATAATATAACTCCTTAAATTACTAATTTATAAAATATTAAAACTACAAAATATACTTTTAGGTAACTGCTTTTGTGATTTAATTCTTACTTTTAATTTAGCAAACCAAGGTTATGAAATTTGGAATTATGAAAATAAATTTATCCAGGTTAAGAAAGTGAAACCTTAATTAGTTAACCTCAATCTTATAGTCTTCAATTATAGGATTAGCTAAAAGTCTTTCACACATTTGTTTTGCTTCTATTTTTGCTTTTTCAACGGATTCAGCGGTTATTTTAAAAACGATTTCTTTCCCTATTTTAATGTCTTTAACATTTTTATATCCCATTGAAATTAAAGCTTTTTCGACAGCTTGACCTTGTGGATCTAAGATATCTTGTTTTGGCAGAACCTGGACTCGGATAGAGAAGTGTTGAGTATTGGGCATTGAGCATTGAGTAGGCATGTTTTTAGAGCCCTCTTTTACTCTTTTGAGCATTTCTTTGTAAGCACCTTCTACATTACCAAGATCTTGCCTAAACCGATCCTTATCTAATTTTTCATTTGTCTTTGCATCCCAAAACCTGAAATTATCTGGGGATAGTTCATCTGCCAATAGCAATGTTCCATCTTTATCAAAACCATACTCTAATTTAAAATCTACTACCTTGATTCCAATGTTTAAAAAGAATTCTTTGAAAATCTTATTTGCTTTCAATGTTAATTCTGTAATGTAGTCTAGTGTTTTATCATCTGTAATTTCAAGTGCATTTTTAATATATGCTCTTGTTAAAAGTGGATCTCCTAACTCGTCGTTCTTATAACTGAACTCTACAATAGGTGATTTTAAAATTTTTCCTTCTTTAATTCCTAATCTTTTACAAAGACTTCCAGCTGCAATATTTCTTACAATTACTTCAAGAGGAATAATTTTTACTCTTTTAACAAGAAGTTCATTCTCAGAAATTTGTTTTATAAAGTGAGTTTTAATCCAGTTTTGTTCAAGTAGATTAAATAAGAGAGATGATATTGAGGCATTGACCTTACCTTTATCTAAGATTTCACCTTTTTTTTGTGCATTAAAAGCTGTAGCGCTGTCTCTAAAGTAGGCCCGTAGTACATTTGAATCTTCAGTCTCAAAGATGTCCTTGGCTTTACCCGTGTAAATTGGTTTTGTTGCTATTGTCATAGTGAACATTTTAACCGAAACGTTCCTTGCAATAACGTAGTACGTTTTATCTTATTAACGATCTACGTCTGGAAGAATTACATCAAGACTACTAAATATCGCTACTGTATCCGCTACAGGATGTCCTTTTACTAGCTCAGATAAAATTGAAACATTATTAAACGATGGAGAGCGCCATTTGATTCTATAAGGAACAGCACTTCCATCAGCAATTAAATGTACACCTAATTGTCCTCGTGGTGATTCTACGGCGGCATAAGCTTCTCCTGGTGTACATTTGAATGCAGGGGCTACATTTTTACCCTTAGCTACAGTCATTAAATCCTCTGCTTTATAAACAGGATTATCTCCACTTGTTAAAGCAACTTTGTTTTTTTCTAACTCTTCCGTATCTCCGCCAGGGAGCTTGTCAATTGCCGTGAGAACTAATTTTGCTGATTCTCTTAATTCCTGTATTCTGCATTTGTATCTACTGAAAGTGTCCCCAACAGTTAATATTGGAACATTAAATTCAAGCTGGTCGTAAACAGAATAAGGGTTGTCTTTTCTAAGATCAAGATTAACTCCTGAAGCTCTTAAATTTGGACCAGTTACTCCATAGCTAATAGCTGTTTTTGGATCTAAATAACCTATATTTTGTGTTCTTACTAAAAATATTGGGTTATTTGTTGCTATTGCTTCGTACTCATCTACATATTTAAAAAACTCTTCATTAATCCATTTCTTTACTTTTCTTGTCCAGCCTTTAGGCAAGTCTTTAAATACTCCGCCAATTCTAAAATAATTAAACATCATTCTTTGACCGGAAACTTCTTCTAAGAATGAGAGGATGCTTTCGCGATCTCTAAATGTATAGAATGGAAATCCCATCATAGCTCCAAGGTCAAGTAAAAATATTCCAAGACCTAAAAGGTGTGAAATAATCCTGTTTAACTCTGAGCAAATTACTCTTATATACTCTGCACGAAGTGGTACTGTAACATTTGCGATTTTTTCAATAGCCATAATATAAGCATGACTATCTGACATACCAGCCAAATAATCAACTCGATCCACCAGTGCTTGATATTGAACGTAGGTTCTGTTTTGACCTAGCCATTCCATTCCTCTGTGTAGATATCCAATTACGGGCTCGCAATCTCTTACAATTTCCCCATCTAATTTTAAAATTAACCTTAAAACTCCATGTGTTGAAGGGTGTTGAGGCCCCATATTAATAATCATTTCATCGGTCTTAAAATTTCTTTCTAGTTGATTTGTATCTTTAACTATTGACAAGGGATTACCTCACTTTTCATTCATACAATACTAACAACTTAAACAGAATTTTACCTATAAATATCCTAGATATATAACAAAAAACTGTAAAAATAAATATTAATTAATTACTCAATCCATAATAGACTTAATATATTTAACTTATACATTTTTACTTTATGAAAATAGGTAGTTCACAAATATCAGGTAATTGTTTATCTGGCAGTTTGAATAGGAGACTCCCTTTTGAAATATGGGATTGTGATGTTCCTCCTGGGGCAGATAGAAGGATTGCTAATTTATTACTTGGAAGGCTTACTCGAGAGCGTTTTTTAGGTGCTTTACCGAGTATTGTTGCACAAGAGCAGGTAAGTTCACACTTTAAAAATCTGCAGAATAAAGATGAGATTTTAAAGGGTATAGATTTAATTTGGAGAAATCATTACTTATTTCTGGATGATTTCCAAGAGTTCTTACTCTATACACTTAAAAGAGTTGCAAATTCCAATAAAGAGTTTTTGTCAGGAGTTGTAAATCCAAGAAATCCAAAACGATTCCCATCATTTTATATAGAGTTTCATAATCTTTTAAACAACTCTGAATTAACAAGTACTCAAAGACTTCTTGCTGCTACTCAGGCAATGGAAATGGTTTTCATGAATTCAAATCCAACGGAAGTTCTTAGAAATATGAATGAGGGAGGTACGGGCTCAAAAGGATTTCGATATGAACTGCTTGCTGGGTGGTACTTGAAAAAATTTCTTTTTGCTTCTGACAGGGATGCTAAATCAGTTCATTCTTCAATGTTTCTAACTTACCATGGAGCTAGCAAAGGAGATCCTTTAAAACAAAGAGTTAGACGTAGTGAACCATTTGAAAGAGAAGTTGATATTGCTACCTCAAACTCACTATCATCAGTAAAAACCAATGGTAATCACTTCTCAGATCAGTTAGTAGATCTGTTTTATGTTGTAAAAGATAGCTCGGAAATAAAAGACAATCCTATGGGGAGTTTGAGTGGACAAATAAACAGGTTTTTTCTTTTTAGAGCAAGCGCTAATGAAAATGATCTTCATCCCAATTATAGACAATGTGAGGATTATGCAAAGCTAATAGGAAAAATTATTGATGAGTGTAGTCGGAAAATTAGTAAGTTATATCCTGATGAAAAAAAAGATGATATGTTTAAAGCTCTTTTTGGGAAATTAATTTCACCTGAAACAATAGAGATCCGTTTTATTCCATATGTGGAAAATGGTTATACTACGCAAGCAAGTGACTGGCAGGATGGATTTAAAGCATGGATTGAGGAAAACTATAAAAGCTCTGATTCTATGAGGTCTGCTTACCCAGGGTCTTCTCGGCATAACCTGTTTCAGTAAGAGGATGAGGTCCATTTAATAAGTCAACAGGTGGAATGTAATCTTTTCTAAGAGGAAACCCTTCCCAATTTTCTGGGTTTAAAATTCTTTTTAAATTTGGATGATTTGTGTAAACTATTCCCATCATGTCAAATGATTCTCTTTCATACCAGTTTGCAGTTGCCCAAATGTGACTTACTGAAGGAATTGTAGGATTATCTTTAGAAGCAGTAACTTTAATTCTTAAAGATTTTTTTGTATTTAATGAATGAAGAGTATAAATTGACTGGTAGCCTTTTTTTGTATCCGTTGATGTAAGTAAAACCAGAAAATTAAAATCTATTTCTTTTGAATCTTTTAATAACGTACAAGCATTAACTAAATCTTTTATTTCTAGTTCTATCATCTCCACTTTATCTGCATCATTTCCTAAAGGAGTTGAGCTAATCCCTTTGTTTTTTAAAAACTTTCCAAACTCTCCTTCTGAAGGAAGTACTGGAGGGGGTATTACAGGTGGTTGTGTTGGAGATTCTGTTGACATCTATAAGTTCGCCTCTTCTTTAAATGGAAATGGTAGTCCTGTTAATTCATCTACATAAACAACGGGATGATGATCTTTTGCATATAACCTTCTTGAAGCAAGAGATTCAGTCCTTATTTTTCTTTGTAAAATCATAAGTCCGTGTAATAATCCTTCTGGTCTTGGAGGGCATCCAGGTACATAAACATCTACCGGGATAATTCTATCTACACCTTGCACTACAGCATAAGAGTCATGAAACATTCCACCAGTAATAGTACAGGCTCCCATTGCAATTACATACTTTGGTTCAGGCATTTGTTCATATAATCTGATTAATGCTGGAGCCATTTTCCTGGTTATAGTGCCTGCTGTAATAATTAAGTCAGCCTGTCTAGGAGTAGCTCTAAATACCTCAGATCCAAACCTTGAAATATCAAACTTGCTCATACCTGTAGACATCATTTCAATAGCACAGCAAGATGTTCCAAATGTAAGTGGCCACACAGAATTTGATCTTGCCCAGTTATAAATAAGATCTAAAAATCCTGAAAGAGCAGTGACTATCACATTCCCTTTTAAATCTTCTGGAACTGGTTTACTTGGTAGTTTTATAAGTGGTTCAGTCATTTCTTATTTCTAAAGTAAATTATACCTACATTTAGAAATTTCAAGTTGTAATATTAATGACTAATAGTAAATAAGTAAATCTATACCTTATTTTATTGTTTAATTTAAGTTCTAGCTAAGTAATTATCTAGCAATCTAAGAAATTAGATATATGAACCTTTCCATAATTTACCATCTTCAAGAAGAATTCCTCTTTTTACTGCTGCTGCTTTTTCCCCGCTTTCAATAGATCTTTGGAGAAGTTCTGTTCTTTTTTCTTTCCC
>JAHFBE010000066.1 GCA_023250205.1 Candidatus Melainabacteria bacterium
CTTTGCATTGCTTCAAATGGACCTGCTGATAGTGTTTTATTGTTTTCAAAATTTCCAATTGAAGAATTAGATGGAGCTAAAATCGCTCTTACTTATGCATCTGCAACATCAAACAAATTATTACAAATAATATTAAAAGAATTTCTAAAAGTAAATGCAAATTTTGATACTAAAGATCTTACTTTAAACGATCTTTCAAAAGATTATCCTGCGGCATTGTTTATAGGAGATCATGCGCTACTTGAATACTCCAGAATGCCAAGGAATATTTTTATTTATGATTTGGGTTCTTTATGGAAAAAATTTGTAGGACTCCCAATGGTTTTTGGGATATGGGTAGCAAGAAAAGAAATTATTGAACAATACCCGGATACTATTCAAATAATATCAAGCCAATTAAAGCAAGCAAAGGAAATAGGCTTAACTTCAATGTTTGATAAAGTTGTTAAGAAGGCTCAGGAAAAAGTATTAATTTCAAAGGATTTCTATAGCACTTACTTCCAACACTTAAGTTACGATTTAACTGATGAATACAAAAAAGGATTAATTTTATTTGAAGAGTATGCTTCAATCTCTAAAAACTTAATCGCAAGTGTTTAGCAAGTACTTATGGGTTAGTAACAGCATTTTTATGTGGTGAGGCACTAATATCAACTTCATAGGTACCATCTTTAACTAATTCAAGTTTAATCTTTGCTCCCCACCCAGATGCAAATCCTTCAATCTTTCGGCTCGAATAAATATCCCTAGTTCCGCGAAGATGAAGCCCAGCATATACTTCTTTAGCTCTTCTTTCAAAGCTCTGTCTTATTTGATCATTTTTTTCTTCAATAAGAAGGGTAAAATATACCTTCCCATCTTGCTCTTTTGAAATAGTTCCTGAAACTTCTCTTGTTCCTTCTGTACGTTTTTGAAATACAACTATCTCTGTAACATTTTTCATTTGTGAACTGTCATACTTAAGATCCATAAGCCTTTTAGTTCTTATAAATGTCCTGAGTTCCTTTACTGTAGCAATTTGTTCTGGAGTTGGCTGATTACCTGTTTGAGTTGAGTTTACAGCAAGCACTTGAATACCAGACATAATTCTTCTCCTTAAATTGTCATTTATTTAATAATTAGATAAATTATATCTGTCAAATACTTCTTTAACAACTAAAAATAACTTCCTTTAATTGATTATCTTGCTCAATTGTTCATTTGTAAGAGAAAAAGATAACCACTCATCAACCTGTTCAGCTCCATATCGTTTATAAAAATCTATAGCTGGTATATTCCAGTGTAATACACTCCATTTCATCCCATAGCATTTTTTTTCAAGAGCAAGCTTCATACAATATTCAAAAAGAGTCTTCCCAATCCCTTTAGATCTATAATCTGGTAAAACAAAAATATCTTCAATATATAAAATTGGTTTTGCACTAAAAGTAGAATACATATATAAAATAATTGCATAAGCCACTGACTTACCTTCATAATCAGCCAAATATGTTTCAAAAAGCGAAGAAGAAGAAAAGGCATCCTGTTTCAACCTTATCCTTGCTTCTATATCAAGTCCTTTTTTCTTTTCATAATCAGCCAAAGCATTTATTAGCTCACAAAGAATATCTCCGTCAGATATAACAGCTCTTCTAACCGTAATATTTTTATTTCCTGTTTTTTGCATAACCCTATATTAAAACAGCTTCGTTAAAAGCTCCATATGGCATTTCAGGATGTCTTATTTGAATTTCCAAAATCCAATATCCTGGCTCCACTTTATAAGGATATGTACTCAGTCCTTCTTTCCACCCAGTATGAGGAAAAGCACCTATCAAATGCCCTGCAGGGTTTAAATTAAAAACAAAACCAGCATCTTCCGTTAATTTATAAATGTGTTGATATAACTCAATTCCAGTAGAATTATTCTTTCTCCAATAATTTACAGCATTTTCAAATATACATTCACTTTGTAGTTTTAATTCTTTAAATAATTGATTATTACCAAAAATCAGCGTCTTACCAACATCTCCTTCAATATCATCAATAATAGGACCAATATCAATGTAAGCAATATCTTCGTCTTGAAGAATCCTTTCTTCAGATGCTCTATCTTTAAAAGTAAGAATTGTATTTGTCCCAAAATATATATAAGGATTATGCCAGTTTCTTTTTATTCCAAATTTTGAATATAGCTGAATTGTTTTTTCTGTTGCTTCTCTCTCTGTAATACCAGGCTTAATAAACTTAACGATTTCATTCAGCAGTTTATTAGCAATCTTTGCTGCATGTTTTGTTTTTTCAATAACTTGCTTCTGAGTATATTCTGCTACTGGTGGTGCTTGCATAAATATATTCTACAATCAAATTAATAAAATCATCCTATCTTTTTTCCTCTAATTCTCCAGTCTTGTTCCTAAAATTATATTGCTAAGTGTAAAGCAAATTGTTTACATAATATTGGAAACACTAAACATACTTTAACCATACATCTAAAAGATCTAACTGTATAAAAAATGATTTGGCATTTAAATGCAAATAGTTTCATACGATTTTTACATTATATGTAAGTTTTTATTTTTTACTCTTACACCTTTTTTAAAAAACTTAATGGACAGAAAAAATATTTAATGTAAAATTAACAATTAAATTAAACAAATGGTATTTATTTAGTCTGGCGTGAAAACCGTTAGACAAGGAGGTTTTACATGGGTACAGTTGATAGTGTTTCTCCAGCAAAAGCAGGTTTATTAAATCGATGGGCTAAAATAGCCGTTCTTTCACTTGCTGGAACAGGGGTCGTAGGAAATGAAGTTGTCACACATGTAAACCAATATAACCAGAACCAGGAGGTAAGGCAATTAACAGATGAAGTAGCCAGAAACCAGTTCTCAATGCAAAATATGATAGCTAAAATAAATCAGTTAAATGGAAGAGTTACTCTGGATCAAGTTATGGATACTGTAAAAAAGATTACACCATCTACAGTTAGGGTAGAAGGTCCTCAAGGACTTGGCTCTGGAGTTATTATTTTTGCAAACAATAATCGATATATTCTTACAAATGCTCACGTAATTCAAAATAATAACTTTCAGGATAATGCTCAGGGTGATGCAGCTTTTCATATTTCTCTTTATAATGGATCAGATTTTGCTACTCCTATTCAATTTAATGCTGCTCCTGTAGTTTTAAGTAATGGACAAAGAGCATACTCCCCACCAGAAGAACACGATTTTGCTCTTCTTCAAATTCCTGCAGACGTGGTATTACCCCCTAATGTAGGAATCCTGATGAGAGATTTAGAAGCAAATCCAGTAAATGTAGGTGAAGCAGCAATTGTTGTTGGAAATCCCTTTGGTGTAAGAGACTCAGTTTCATTTGGAATCATAAGTCATACCGATAGAAAAGCAGAAGGACTAAATATCAATCACCATTTCCAGACAGATGCGCCTATTAATCCTGGCAATTCAGGAGGCGGATTATTCGATATGCAAGGAAGATTGATTGGAATAAATACCTGGGGTTATAGAGGCGGTGATGGAGTTGGTGGTTCAATAAGAATCGATGAGATCGCTAAGGTTTTAAACAGCTGGGGAATTAAACTGGCAAGTTAGAACTCAAATCAACTCTAACGACTGTGAATAATTAGTACTTTCTATGTCATTCCCTGGCTTGACCAGGGAATCCAGACAGAAAAGCTATAGGAATGACATTTGAATTATTCACATCTTATTTGAGGCTAAAAGTATATTATTTTTATTTTTGAGTGTCAAGAAATTATAAAAATCCGGTAATATAGGTTGTTTAACTTTTTATAAGCCAATGATACGGGTTATATATTCATGACAGGAAAAGGGAAATTGTTATAGAATCTTAAAATAATATGCTTGTTAATTTTCCTACGTGGGTTTATAAAAGATCCATGCCTAATTTTTATTCTGCAAATTTCAAGGGCACAATACCACCTGAAATACAATCCAGTCCATGTGCTCCTACAGCAGCAGCAAATATTATTGCTTACAGAGCTAAACAGGGTCTTTCAAGATTAATGCCACCTCTTGGAAAACATAAAGCAGAGTATGGATATTTAAAACTAATTGAAAAACTTGCTTATTACATGGATACCACAAAAACTGGGACATTTGCTCTTAATTTAATAAATGGAATTGAACACTATATAAAAGACAGAGGATATATTCCAGAATTAGAATGGGCAGGAGAACATTACACAGGAAAATACAAAAAGAAATACTACCCCAATATGGAATGGATGATGGGAAAGATTCTGGGACCAAGTGATTTATTACTATGGATAGGAAATTATAAATATAGACAAAGAAGCCTAAAAGCTACAGAAGCACACTGTGCAACTACTGCAGGTTTTAACAGAATCTATGATGAACTATATCTCCACGACCCCGCACAAAAGAAAAAACCTGTAAAAGTCAAGATGGTAGAATCATTTAACTATAAAGATCATCCACCTCTTTCACATCTTAGACCTTCTGAGTTATTAATGTTTTATCCTAATAGAGAAGTTTGTGATATTGCTATTTTAGAAGCAGCTCTTGCTCTTGAAATAAGACCGAAATAATATTTTACCCACTACACATTACACAATCTTCTTTATTTTCAAGCGAACATGCTACTGCTGCCATCTCTTTTTCTTTATCAATTTCTGAATGTTTTCCATTGTTGGAATTTCCGTTTTTTGAAACAATAGGTGAAAGTGGAATTTCAGCTTGAGTTTGAACTGTAAATTTGATGGCATCTACAGCTGCTTTAGTACGCAAGTAATACATTCCTGTCTTTAATCCCTGCTTCCAGCCATAAAAATGCATTGAGGTAAGTTTTGAAAAATCTACATCCTGCAGAAAAAGATTCAATGATTGAGACTGACATATAAATGCCCCTCTGTCTGCTGCCATATCAATAAGTGTTCTTTGTTTTATTTCCCAAACCGTCTTATACAAATCTTTTATATTCTGAGGGATCTCTTCAATATTTTGTATAGAACCATTGTTAGTAATAATTTTATTTTTTAACTCATTATTCCAGAATCCAAGCTCTACAAGATCCTTTAAAAGATATTTATTGACTACAATAAAGTCACCAGACAAAACTCTTCTTGTATAAATATTTGAAGTGTATGGTTCAAAACACTCATTATTCCCCAATATCTGTGATGTTGATGCTGTAGGCATTGGAGCTAATAAAAGTGAATTTCTAACACCATATTTCTTTACTTCTTCTTTTAAAGAATTCCAATCCCATTTATCAGAAGGTTTTACACCCCACATATCAAACTGAAAAATTCCTTTTGAAACTGGAGAACCTTTAAATGTTTCATATGGTCCCTCTTTTTTAGCAAGTTCCATAGAAGCAGTCATTGCACCACAATATATGGTTTCAAATATTTCTTTATTCAATTCTTTTGCTTCATCAGAATCAAAGGGCATCTTAAGTAAGATAAATGTATCAGCCAACCCTTGAACACCAATACCAATGGGTCTGTGTCTAAAATTGGATCTCTTTGCTTCTTCAACAGGATAGTAGTTTACATCAATAATTTTATTTAAGTTCTTTGTAACTACCTTTGTTACTTCAAATAATTTCTGATGATCAAAGACTCCATCAATAATAAAGCGCGGCAAAGCTATAGAAGCCAGGTTACAAACAGCTACTTCATCAGGTGAAGTGTATTCTACAATCTCAGTACATAAATTTGAACTCTTTATAGTTCCAAGGTTTTGTTGATTTGATTTTCTGTTACAGGCATCTTTATAAAGCATATATGGCGTGCCTGTTTCAATTTGAGATTCTAAAATTGCAAACCACAATTCCTGAGCTTTAACAGTTTTTAATGCCTTGCCTTCTCTTTCATATTTCTCATATAATTTTTCAAATTCTTCACCCCAGGAAGTAGTCAAGCCAGGAGCTTCATTTGGACAAAACAGAGACCAATTTCCATTTTCTTCTACACGTTTCATAAAAAGATCAGGAATCCAGAGTGCAAAGAATAAATCTCTTGCTCGAAGCTCTTCTTTTCCATGATTTTTCTTTAAATCTAAGAAATCAAAAATATCAGCATGCCATGGCTCTAAGTAAATAGCAAAAGAACCTTTTCTTTTTCCACCACCTTGATCTACGTAACGTGCTGTATCATTAAAAACCCTGAGCATTGGGATAATACCATTTGATGTCCCATTTGTTCCTCTTATATAGGATCCAGTTGGTCTAATATCATGAATACTTAATCCAATTCCACCGGCAGATTGAGAAATCTTTGCGCACTGTTTTAACGTATCATAAATACCTTCAATACTATCGTCCTTCATTGTGAGAAGGAAACAGGAAGACAATTGTGGTTTTGGTGTTCCAGCATTAAATAAAGTAGGTGTTGCATGTGTAAACCAACGCTCAGACATTAAATTATAAGTTTCTATTGCAGAATTAACATCTTCTTTATGAATACCAACTGCCACACGCATTAACATATGCTGGGGACGCTCTACAACTTTCCCGTTTATTTTTAAGAGATAGGATCTTTCAAGTGTTTTAAATCCAAAGTAGTCATATCCAAAATCTCTATCATAAATTATTGTTGAATCAAGAAGCTCTGCATTCTTTTCTATAACACTATAAACATCCTCAGCAATAAGAGGTGCTTTCTTTCCAGTTCGTGGATCTACATAGTTATACAAATCAGCCGCTGTTGCTGAGAATAGTTTTTTAGTATTTTTATGAAGATTTGAGACTGCAATTCTGGAAGCAAGTCGAGCATAATCAGGATGTTTTGTAGTAAGCGAAGCTGCTATTTCAGCAGCAAGATTATCAAGCTCTGAAGTGGTTACTCCATCATAGATTCCTTCAATTACTTTTTTTGCTACATCAACAGGCTCGACATGCCGAGCAAGTGAATAACAAAGTTTTTCAATTCTGGCAGTGACCTTATCAAATTTTACCGATTCTCGTTTTCCGTCTCTCTTTACGACATCCATTATCTTTATATCCCATTTTTGTTGAGACGTAGCATGCTACGTCTCTTCTAGAAATCTTCATTCAAACTAAAAGCATATGCTTTTGTTTTATTGCTGTTCATTACACCAGCCTTTTGATATTCACCAACTCTTTTTTCAAAGAAGTTTGTTTTACCTTGAAGTGAAATTAGTTCCATGAAATCAAAAGGATTGGTTTTATGATACAACTTTGGATAACCCAAAGCAACAATTAAACGGTCAGCGACAAACTCTATATACTGACACATAAGCTTTGAGTTCATACCAATTAAATCTACAGGTAATGCACTTGTAACAAATTCTTTTTCAATCTTTACTGCATTATCAATAATTTCGTAAATCCTCTCTGTTGAAAGTTTATTTTTAATCATTTGATAGAGAAGACATGCAAAATCACAGTGTAAACCTTCATCTCGAGATATAAGTTCATTTGAGAAACTTAACCCCGGCATAAGTCCACGTTTTTTAAGCCAGAAAATTGAACAAAAACTACCAGAGAAGAAGATCCCTTCAACTGCTGCAAAAGCAACAAGTCTTTCAACAAAGTTTTTACTCTCAATCCATTTTAAAGCCCATTCCGCTTTTTCTTTTACACAAGGAATTGTTTCCATTGCATTAAAAAGCTTACTTTTTTCTGCAGGATCTTTTATGTATGTGTCAATCAAAAGAGAATATGTTTCAGAATGAATATTTTCAATCATTATCTGAAAACCATAAAAACTTCTTGCTTCTGGAAGCTGAACTTCACTCATAAAATTAACTGCAAGATTTTCATTTACAATTCCATCACTAGCAGCAAAGAAAGCAAGAACATGGCTTATAAAATATCTTTCATTATCATTTAATCTTTCCCAGTCTTTAAGATCGGGCGATAAATCAATTTCTTCTGCAGTCCAGAAACTTGCTTCAGCTTTTTTATACATTTGCCAGATTTCATCGTGTTTAATTGGGAATAAAACAAATCTTTCCTTGTTTTCCTTAAGGAGAAGCTCATTACTTAAGTCAGGTTCTTTAAGGTTTTGTTCTTCATTTTTTATTACTGAAGCTATTTCTTCGTTTCTCTCTAGTACTGCTACCATTTTTTTCTTCCCTCGTTTTCGTTATACCTTTCACTTTAATTTCTGTTTTTTCTTACCCACAATGACTCCATCCACAACCTAAACAAACTGGTCCACTTTTGCATGCGGGATTTCCAAATGATTCGTTTGTAAATTCAGAATGACAACATGGGCATTGAGTCTCATGTCCCTGAGCAATCCAATCTATCCTGGCTCTTATAATATCATCCAAAAGAAGCATTTTATTTTCTTCAAATCTTATTTCATGCTTCTTCTGTAATGTAGTTTGAACTGACTCAGATTTTTGATTTTCTGTAAAAGGAATAGCATTATTTGCTATATCTTTATTTTCACTATTACCATTGAAAACTTCACTAAAAAGTGATAGTTGATATTGACCATTACAAGCATCCTTCAAAACCTTGCCAATTGCATCTGGTATAGAACTTGCTTCAATTCCAATTATTTTTTGTCCTCCCTGAATATTCAGTAATCCATTCGCAACATCTTCTGGTGGACATCCCCACTTTAATGCTTTTGTTGCCATGCGACATATTGCTTCAATCATCCCAGAAGCAACTCCACCACCTCTCATAAGATGTGCAAAAACTTGCCTTGGTCCATTTTCATCAAAGTATATATGAACATGAACCGGTCCTTCGGGAGTCATAACTTCTTCATTAAACCCATAAAGTCTTTTCGGTCTTACTCTGATTTTATTTTGATCTGATTTTAATTTTTGAGTTTCAGATTCCTGAGGTGTAGCACTTGCAGAAACTACTTTTAATTCATCATGTGGAATAAACTTGCTTAACTTTTTAATTTCCTGCGATTTCTTTTCTTGCTGTTCAACAGGCTGACTTAACCTAGTACCATCAGGATAAAAAGTAATTGATTTTACTCCAAGTTTATATCCCTTCACAGTACATTCCCATGCATACTCCCATGACAATGCACCTTTTATCATGCAGGTGTTTGAAAGAGCATTAAAACATTCAGGATAACCGCTAACTCCTTTTTGAATACTGGCAAGGTGTTCAATATAAGCATACGGATCAATCTCTGTATTTATCTTAAATATTTTCTGAATAGTCTCAGGAACCTCATTTAAACCTGTGGCTTTCTTTCCATTT
>JAHFBE010000010.1 GCA_023250205.1 Candidatus Melainabacteria bacterium
AAGGTGGACACAATATTCTCCCATTGCTTTGCTGGAATCTTATTTACGCACTCCGTGCAATTACTGAGGAAAGACACTTAATGAAAGACCCTGCATATAGGGCTTATGCGAAAAAGGTAAAATACAGATTCATTCCTGGCGTATTTTAATTTTATAGAAACCTTCTTATATCAATAAATGGAAATCTATTGTTTGTTGAAACTCCTTCTCTAGTTTCAAACCTGCCAACTTTTAATAGCTCTAACAAGGTTTCTCCAATCAGAGAAGCGTGATAAGAGTCTCCAATAATATTTCCATTCCTATCTGTTTCACCGATTTTTCTTCCCTGTCTAATTTGATTTCCAAAGATAACCATACTAAAGGCTCTAGTCCAGTGTTCACGTCCCGGAGGTACAAACACAGGACTAGTACGTGTACCAACGATTCCCCCATGATTAAACGTTGGCGCTCTTCCAAACTCAGAGACAACAGCCACATAAATGTTTTCATCTCTCATAGTTGTTTTTATATCGGTAAGTAAGGCACTTAATCCTTGAGCAAATGGACGAATCTTTCCAGGCATATCTTCTCGTAGACCATAATGAAGATCATGGTTTCCGTCATTTGCTGCAATTACACGTACGCCAGCCTGAAGCATTCTTTTTGTAAGAAGCATTTGTTTTCCAACTTTTGAAGTGCCATACCTTGCCAATACCTCAGGAGGTTCAAGCCTTAAATTAAACGCGGAGTGAACATCACCATCAATAATATTAGTTGCGGCTCTAAAAGCTCTAGTACGCCTTTCTACAGATTGTCCTGTAAGAGTATGTCCATGAGAATCAAGAACTTCAAGCAATCTCATCCTTTGCCTAAATCTACTTCTATCAAAATCTCCATTATTTCCAATGGGATCTGTAAAATTACCAGTTTCAGTATTAATAGCAGAATAAATGGTTTCAGGATCATTTGATTTTAATGCGTTCCATGGCTCTCTCCAAGATCTATTAAAACCATTAGAATCTGCCGAGCTGTGATGAAGAACAACCTATCCAACATTATCTGGCGATTGATTTGTAAGCATTCTGGAAAACTCAACAAAAGGATTTGGACTTAAAGCCTCAGCATAAAAATCTTTATTACGAACTCTTCCACTTCCAGTCATCGTAAGAGCAGCACCAAAATCATGAAAACCATCTCCTCCATATAAATTGTTAATTACAATTGCATTATTCATATGCTCTGCAAGAGGATTTAATAGTTCTGTAAGTTTTATATCTGAACAATTAGAATCAATTTGCCTGAAAGGACTACTCGGCTTTGGATTAAAAGTATCTTCCCAGCTAAGTCCGCCCTGCATAAACACAACAACTAATTTATAACGCGGATCTCTACCATCTCTTGAAGTAAATCTAAGATTATGCGGAGGAAGAACCCCTGCCTCATTCATTGAAGCAAAACTTTCCGGCAAAAAAGATGTAAAAAAAGGAGCTGCTAAAGACATCCCAGTAAGAGCATGCAAGAACCTTCTTCTTGTTGGCTTATACACAAATGGTAATTGAGAATCTACTCTAGAAGTGTTCACAAAATATAATCCGTATTTTTTAAATTAGGTTGAGTTTAACGACACCAAGACCATTTGTCAATTAAGAATCTATTTTTTAAATTCTTAATCCCGTAAAGATTAGTAATAATCATAGATTGTGATTCTTTCTATGCTTTCATTAAATAAATTTCATTAACGCTTTGTACCATCAATAAATCTGTGAGAAATATCTCTAGATTTTAAGCTAAGAGAATATTCAGAGAACAATACAAAGCACTGCTTTTATACTAAACTAAATTCATGGTTTGGGAATTTTTAATATTACTTACAGCCATAATTTTTTGGGGCTCTCCTATTGGCATTTCAAATTTCTTAGGTCATTGTGGAACTGTCGTCATATGCTTGAGCTCCTTAAAAACAGTAAGTAAAAATCTTTTATTCTGGCTTCTAATACTCATAAGTATATTCTTTGCAAGCGAACCAAGATTCAGCCTAGAGTATGTTTTATATGCATCTTGCTTCTTTTGCTTTGGGTTCAAACTTCTTATAACTAATGATGAAAAAGATTGTAAGACAAGAAGAATTGCATTCTTTTTAATTTTTCTAGCAATTTCAATTCTGGATTACTTTCATATCTGTTTTGCAGAAAGAGGAAGCCTGCTGTTATGGATGCCGGTTTATCTTTCTCTGTATTTTGATGGAATAAATAAAAAGAACTTTTGGATATATTTAATTTTTGGAGGATTTACTTTCTTCTTAAACAAAATATCTACATTAATTGCATTTATTACATCTTTTAAAAATAAGATTTTTTATTTAATATCAATCCTTTCTATAATTGCATATTTTTATTTAAGACAAGACTTTGCAACTTTCTTTCTAAAATCATTTAAGCCAAGAATTCATATTTTCATTTCCTGCTTGAAAGGATTTATAGATAAGCCTTTCTTTGGACATGGGTTTGGTACATTTGCTTTAGATTTTCCGGAATACAGAGCACATGCAAAAATTTTAGGAGGAAGGACCAGTGAATATGTTATTCATGGACATAATTTATTTAGCCACCTTTCATTTGAATTAGGAATAATTGGGCTTTTATTTATTTTTGTTTTATTTTATCTAATTTATCTAAATAAACCGCTAGCTTTAATTCCTTTAATCACTATTAGTCTATTTGACTCACCTTTAGTAACATTCAGTCAGTATCTTATAGCAGGAGCCTTGCTTGTTCCATTTATACAAAACTATGGACTCTTAGAAAAGATAAGATTGTTTAATGTAAATAAGATTGCAAAAAACATTTTATTAACATTATCAATCATAATTTCCTGCTATTCATTTATACCAAGTCTTGTAGGACATTATTTTTACAGCACAGGAAACCTGGATAATGCAATTGAGTGGGATAAAAACAACTCACTTTATTACTTTACAAAAGGAGCAAAAAATCTAAATAAAGATACTGTAAAAAGTGAAGTCGATCTCAAAAAAGCTGTCAAATTATCTCTCTCAATTCCTTATTTTCTTGGATTTTTAAGTGCTGCTCAGCTAGCAAATGGCAAAACAAAAGAAGCAAAAATTAATCTTGAAAAAGCAATGAAACTTGATGGAAGAGATGGATACTGGTGTCTTTTATATGCTTATGCAAATTATGACAATAAGAACATTGTTAACGAATACATCAGTAAAGCCTATAAAAAATCACCGGAGATCAAACAACTAATAGAAGATCCTGGAAAAAGCTCAAATAGATACATAGGATATTCTAAAGGTGGAGATATTAGACTTGCAGGATTTTACAGGACTGGCGAAAAAATCTACTTTCCTTTGCCAATTTTAAGAAACGATTAGTCTTTACCATTACACCAAAAATATTTTCCATAAGCTATAATTTCCAGATTATGAACAAAATAATTAAATTAGCTCTTACACTCTTACTAATTACAACTTTTTTACTTAATTCGAATGTTTTTGCAAAAAGTAAGAAAAAGTCACAAAGTATTTGCAGTATTTTTTCAACCAATAAAAGTTTAGATTCAATTGTAACAAAAGGATATTTTAAGAATTTCTCACATGTAACAGGTAAACTAATTTTGCTTGGACAAGATGTAGCGGATAGCATTAAAATAGACAGCATCTTTTCACCAAAAAGCATAAATAAACCTGGGAACAGTGGTTCCACAAATAACTCTACAGGTACTTCTACTAGTAGCTCTACTGGTGGCTCTGCTGGTGCTCCTCCTGGGGGTTCTACTGGTAACAACATCCTGCTTAATAATGAAGCTGGGTTTTATAAAGGAAATGATGATCTTATAGCTAAGAAAAAAATTGTTACCTTTAAGGGTACTCATATTGGCAGCATAATAAGTCTCACTGGAATCGGGATGTCTAAAGGTTATTCTCTTACACTTAATGCACCAGAAGATTTTTGTGTAGATTCTAAAAGAAGAAATTCATCTTTAATTTCTTCAATTGTTTCCCTTTCGTTTACAGATTCAAGTTCAGATACTGATTACAATATTGATGGGGAAATAGTAGACGATTTTAAGCTAATAGGAACAAGAAGACAGGCTACTATTACAGGCAAAATTACCACTGGAAAAGGCGAAGGCAGATTCATACTAAAGCTTAGAGATTAAATCTTATAAGAATCCTTTTAAAACTTATCCACCACTTTTTTAACAAAGCAATCCTTCCTTCTGCAATATTTGTTTTGCCGTTCTATTTTTTTCAAAAACCTCTCGAAGTTTTCTATTGTTATTAAGAATAGAACTTACAATTCCGGGGGACCTTTGAACAATCTCCTTAAATTCACTACTATCATTAATAGATAAGAGCATTGCGGCTTTAACCCACTTTAGCTCCTGCAGGTAATCTCTCATTGAATTTTCAAGTACACAAAGCAGACTTGTATTTGGCATATTTTATGTCCCCCTAATTACGACATTACAATAAGAAGTCTAATATGTAAAATATTAATTTAGTTAATGATTAATATATATATAATATTACTAACATGGAGCTAAGACACCTAAAATATTTTGTTGCAGTAGCAGAAGAATTACATTTTGGTAATGCTGCAAAAAAACTCCATATCGCACAGCCCCCTCTCAGTCAACAAATAAAAGATTTAGAGAACGAGTTAAAAACAAAGCTTTTTTATAGAACTAAAAGAGAAGTCTCCCTTACAAGTTCGGGAGAGGTTTTTTTTAAGGATGCCAAACAAATTTTAGAAGCAGCAGAAAAAGCAAAACAAAATGCCCTACGAGCTTTAAGAGGAGAAACGGGTTCACTATCAATCGCTTTTATCGTATCAGCAACATATAGTATTTTGCCAGATATTCTTAAAGAATATCATCAAAAATTTCCCGGTATTGAATTATCAATTCACGAAATGAGTCCGCAAGAGCAAATTACTGCAATAAAAGAAAAAAGAGTTAATGTTGGCTTTCTAAGAACACCAATTAACGATGATGCATTACAAACCGTAGTTCTAACTAAAGAGCCTCTTTTAGTTGCGATTCCAATAAATAATATAAAAGCAAAGCTTAAAAGCATTCAATTAAATGATTTAAAGGATGAAAACTTTATCATGTTTGCTCCTCGACACGGACCAGGGATTTACAATACAACAATGGATTTATTTAAAAAGAGTAATATAATTCCAAAAATTAAATATGAAGTTGATCATATTCAAGCAATGCTAGCTTTAGTCTCTAGTGGACTAGGAATTGCTTTTGTCCCCCTATCAATTAGTACATTAATGAAAAGAAGTATTGTTTACAAGCAACTTCAATCTAATAAATCACTTATTGAATTAAGTGTTGCATATCTACCTGAGAATCAATCAAGCGCATTAGCTAGCTTTTTACAAATAGCTAAAAAGGTTAATCTATACTAAGTTATTGAAGATGGACCATTTATCTCATACAACAATAATCCTGTCCTCTTCCCAATAATTGAGAACAAATGATTTATGCATGCCCAGCAGAGCCTAAAATAATTACAAAAAATACTTTATACCTTAGAAATCAATGTGTGTGAGCATTTCACATAGCTCTATTGACTTTTATTTAATTCGTGTTAACATATTAGATAACGAAAATTATTAACAAAGCACTTATTCAAGGAGGATATTATGACTCTACCTCTATCAGCTGTTACTTGCCAAAGAACTGATATTCCAGCTTCTTCACCTGAATCTACTGCAGCATTAGATAAAACAAAGGAAATCATTGATTTAAACCGCAGGTTTCCGTTTTATGACCTACTAGTAACACTTGACCATAAACTAACTGGTAAGTATCTAGATGTTTATTATGGAAAAGCTACTACGAAAGAAAAAATTATAGAGGATCATGAACATTTAATCGGAACAATAGATCACTTCCTTGAAAATGCAAATGCAATTAATCCATATGCAGCTTTTAATTTGTTTTTATCTGATAAAAAATCTAAATTACTTATCAATATTGATAGTCAAAGAGCTAATGGAAAAGTAAATAAGTTAATCTCTTTTGAATTAAAAACAGACGACCAAAACCTTAGAAAGAGATTTGAAGAGTTAAAAAGAGATTATAAATTATGGGATAGTTCTATTGACCCAAATACTACTACTCAATTAGTAAAAGTGCTTACAAACCACTTAGAACATATCCCTGGCATTGAACTTGTAGCTGTAAAAGATTCTGATGGTGCATCTATCTGCTTACAGCCAGTAAGTTCTGTAAAAAAAGTTTTTAAATCTATTAGTCTTTTTCATTAAGTCCTAAGTAAAGTAAACATCTCCACTTGTCCATTCCCTTACAGGACAAGCAGGACACCAGAGAATATATGTAAGTATTGTTTAGATTATCGGGGCGACACGATTTGAACGTGCGACCCTCTGCTCCCAAAGCAGATGCTCTACCAAGCTGAGCCACGCCCCGATACAATTACAACGGTTTCAACATTACTTATTTAGTTCCCGCTGTGCCAGCTATTTCAGTATTCAACAGGTTATATTCTACCTGACTTTATTTACATTGTATATGCCACTGATTAATATCGAATTATACAGGGGTAGGCCTTTCAATTTAAAACTGGTAATTACTCAGAAGTACTCTGGGTGGCCTTATATTAAATTTAAATTTGCCTGATGGTGGTTTATGTATCCAGGTGAAAAAAGATTCAGTGTAGGAATTCCTAGAGGGCCAGTTAGCAAAATAAAAGCTAATCCAATTTGATTATTGTTTTATAAGATTAACAACGATTACAACGGTAGCTACGATAGTTTTACTGACTTGAAGGGCTACACAAGTTTTTATTTCTTTCCTAGTCCACTGGGAGGTATTGGGGTTTTGGTTTCAATTATGAGACTTAGTTTGTATTACTCCCCTCTTGAGAGATTAAAGTTTGGTTTATTACAGAGTGTGATTTAGGATAGTCTGATACTTTTCTCCTTGCTGATTCTTCATCAAAAAGCTTTTTTGAAAGTCTTGCAAGCTGAATTATATGCTCTTTAGCTTCTTCAGTTGTAAAGCTCTTATAACACTCAGCATCACAAGTTTTATAACCTTGTTGTACTAAACTTTCATTACACACTGAGCTAATAAATCTTTTTCAGGTTTGGTTTTGGGATTTAGGTTTGCATGATGTAGGCAATTGTTTTCAAATATTGCTTCTGTAAGTATGCTATCCGAAATTATAGATATAAAAGAGAGTCCAAAACATTGAGATAAAAGATAGTTTGCAATAAGAAAATATAGAATATACTTCATTTGCAATTCTTACTTTTCATCTTATTCAGAAATTCCTTAAATGAATAACGAAAATCATTTAATTTGTTTCTAATATAAGAAATAAAAACAAACATTAATGCCAAAAGAATCAATAACATTAAAAGAAAAACAGGTAAAAATAAAATGACATAGGGATTAGTTATAAATCCCCACCAATTCTCTGTTTTCTGAGCTAATTCAAAAGCATCAGCTACTTTTTGTGCAATTAAGTAAACAAATCCTTTTAACATTAATTACAGCTTTGCCTTTTTAACGATCTCAATCCCACTATCCCAAGAGCTGTCTGTAAGATAAATTGTTGTTTTATTTTTATTAAACCTTACTTTAATTGTTTCACCAATAATCAAGTCGTTTAATTTAGATTTTGTTTTGCCTAAATATGCTATATCACCAACTTTAATTACAGGATAATAAACATCTTTGCTTTGACCATGACTACCAATGACACCACCATCAAACTGATATTCTTGACCAATTTTAATGTCTAATAAAATGCCATTTTCATAAATATGTTTTTCTTTTGCATAAGTTGGGAGAAATAAAATGGTAAAAAAAGCCAGAATAACAAATATATATCTAATATCAAACATTTTCCTTAATTCCTATTAAAGCTAACGCTAGATTATATTTTAGCATTCTCGTTACGACTAGAGTGTAGACGTATAGTCAGCACAAGATTATCCTGCCTTTATATGGCAAAAGGCTTAAAATTAATTAGTGCTTTTCTAGGCAACACTATCAAAGAACTAAGAAAAAAGCAGAGTTTATCTCAAGAAGAACTTGCAGAGCGTGCAGGTATACATAGAACATTCATGAGTCATGTAGAGTGTGGGACACGAAACATTACTATCTATAATTTAGTAAAAATTGCTAAAGCTTTAAAAGTAAAACCATCAATTTTATTGTTGGATATAGATGAAATTGCTTAAACATGATTTCTTGCAAACCCTTATTGCTAGAGTGATACAAGGGTGTTAAGTATAACTCATTCGAAAGAAGTGTAAACCATTTGTTATATTTTTATTTCAGCCCAATACTCTTTTCTGGTTAAAGAAAAGTGGGGCATATTTATAGCGATACTAAAAGGCTGTCAATAAAAAACATTAATTCTAATAGTGGCATTGTATGATGGACATGTGCCTTGTAATTAAGAGGTATTTCTAGGAGGAGTATTCTTATGGAACAAAGTAAAGCAGCCAAAGACAGGGTAAGACCCTCTCTAAGGTGTCTAAACATAGAAGAGCCTTATTGGGGTTACCTTAAAGAGCTTGCAAAGGACAGTGCTAGATCTGTATCTTCTTTTGTCAAATGGATGACAATTAGAATCCATAAAGATCAAAAGGAAATAACTGACTTAGCAAAAATTGCACAAAAATAAAAAACTCCACATGGAGTTGTGGAGTTAGATTCTGAGAATAATTTAAATTAATCAGTTACATTGTATCAGATTTTAACTCCTTCAATAGCCTAAAAAGTGCTTTATGTTGAGCACATAGGATTGTATTGTCTAAAAAAGGAGGGAAATATGTTTTGGGATCCAAATGAAGAAAATCAAATACTTGCCGCTGCAAGATTTTATTATCATATACGTAAGTGGTCAATAATTCCAATAGTAGGTGGAGATAAAATTCCACGCATTAGAAGTTGGAAAAAATATCAATCTGAATATCTTGAGCCTGAACAAATTGAATTTTGGTTTAGTAAGTCAAATGTAAATATTGGATTGATTACAGGAATTTTGTCAGGAGTTGTAGTTGTTGACTTTGACATAAAGAAAAATACTGGTGAGTTTTCGGACATTGCTAAGCAGCTTATGAAAGAAATGCCACCAACAATTATTTCAAGAACTGGTAGTGGTGGACTTCATTACTTTTTTAAATATCCATCAGATAAAAAACTTAGTAACTTTGTTAAAAAAGACATCGGGGTTGATTTTAGGGGTGAAGGAGGCTACGTTGTGTTACCTCCATCTATTCATTCAAATGGAAAGGAGTATGAATTCATATGCAACTAAATTTTGATAATATTCCAGTTTTACCTAGTGATCTTTTTAGCGAAATTGAATCTACTAATAAAAATAACTGGAATGAAATAAAAAATGTTAACCCTGAAGGCACCAGAAATAATACATCCATAAAGGTTATAGGAAAGCTTTTATACTCTTTACCTCAAGATCAATGGGATACTGTAGGACTTGAACTATTCAAGTCCTACAATCAAACTCACAATGCTCCCCCATTAGATGAGGAAGAATTAATGGCTAAATGGGAGGGGATTAAAAGGAAACACTTAGAACAACCTGAAAAGAAAAAACAATCCCAAAAAGAGAAAGAAACAGATGGTTTTCTTGAGTTAATAGAAAATAAGGAAAAAACTGGTGAAATCATTTATTTTCATAATGAGCTAAATGAATCATTTGTAAAGGTAGTAGTAGATGGTAATCCATATATTATGTCAACAAAAAGTAAAATGCTCAAAAGATACATTTTAAGACTGTTCTTGGAAACTACTGGTTTCATAATTCCAAAAGAATATCTAAACAGTTTAGTAGAAATGATGGATACAAAAGCATCTTTTGGCAAAAATAAGCATGAGTTATCTGTTAGGGTAACAAAAGTTGATAACGTATTGTTCTATGACCTTAAAGATGAACAAAATAGAACAGTAAAAATTACTACTGAGGGATATGAAATTACAAGCCCACCGATAATATTTAGGCAATATCAACATCAAAATAAGCAAGTTGAGCCATCTTTTGAAGGAGATGTAAAACTTTTCTTAAAATATGCAAATATCAAAGAGAAAAAATATGAGATCTTGCTTTTAGTATGGATAATTGCTTGTTTTATAGCTGGTTTTCCTCATCCTATATTATATGTTTTTGGCCCCCAAGGAGCAGCAAAATCAACATTACAAAAACTAATAAAAGATTTAATTGATCCTTCATCGGTAGATTTAACTCCTCTAAGAAATGATTTAAAAGAGTTTATTCAGCTATTAGCCCATCATTGGCTAATTGTTTTTGACAATGTATCTAGTTTGAATGAAGAAATGTCAGATGCTATGTGTAGAGCTGTTACTGGTACTGCATTTTCAAAGCGTGAACTCTATACTGACGACGAAGATGTTATTTATTCATTTAAAAGATGTATTTGTATAAATGGTATTAATTCTGTAATTGGAAGACCAGACTTATTAGAGAGAAGTATATTATTAGAGCTTGAAAGAATATCTCCAATTAATAGAAGAGATGAACATGAAATAATAACAGAATTTCAAAAAGATAAACCCCAAATATTGGGGGGTGTCTTTACTGCTTTATCTAAAGCATTAGCTATAAAGAAAACAATTAAGTTATCTTATAAACCTAGAATGTCTGATTTTGCATCATGGGGTTGTGCAATCTCCGAAGCAATTGGATATAGTAAAAAGGAATTTTTATCTGCCTTATTTGACAATATAAAAGCACAGAATGAACAAGTATTGTGTGAATCTCCTATTGCTCAAGCACTTTTATTTTTTATGGAAGGTCAAAATAAGTGGCATAATACTTCTTCCGTTCTACTTAATGAACTAAAAGTTATTGCTAACAAGTTGGAAATTAATGAGAAAGAGCTTCCAAAAACTTCAAATGTATTAAGCAGGCAATTAAATAAACTAAGAGCTAATCTTGCTGATATAGGAATTACAGTTATTACTAATAAACCACTGAAAAGAGGGAGAGGGATTTATATTTCTAAAACTACTTCAATTAATGACAATATAGTTGATATCGTAGCAGAGGACATTAATTGTAACGATGTCAACGATAACAACGATACTTCTGTTATATCAGATGTAAATGATCCTTATAGAAAATACAAAGAAGATGCCTAATGATTTCCGGTATTTTTAATTTAGGGGACTATACAATAGCCTTATGATAGGGCTATGCGATAAAAGATACAAGTTAGATAGAAAGATAGAAGTAGAAGAATGTTTAAAGTTATCCATAAATTCTTTTTATGAGGCAAATCTCCTTAGAGATGGTGCCGATGGTCAAACATTATGGCTCAATTTATTTGGCAATGAAATTGCAAGAGTTGACTTCTCAATAAATATCAAACCTTCCGATAATTTTATTCAACTAAAATATTTAATAAAGAATGTCAATAAAGTATCTTACACAGTAAGACTAATAACTACTAAATGTAATTTTTCTGGCGTAAGATACTGGTTTATTTGCCCAGCTATAAAAAACAATGAGCCTTGTTGCAAACGTAGCGGTGTATTGTATAAACCATACAACAGTAAATATTTCGCTTGTAGGTTTTGTTATGAGCTTACTTATCAGAGTAAGAAGTTTAATTATTAGCAAAAAGGTAGATTATGTATTAAAATACATTATTCATCTTATTTTGTCATCATCTTCATCTTGCTCGTCTTTATTTTCTAGTAATCCCTTGTCATTTAGTTGATCTATTGCCTCCTTAAGGGTATTTTCAAACTGTTCTGGAGTCATATTTTCATCAATTTTACCTATTACATATTTTGCATCCTTATAACCTTTTGTTTCTAAATATTTTTTTGCAAAATAGTAAGCATCTATATATTTATGACTTATCTTTTTGATTTTTCTTAAGTTCTTAGATCCAACAACATTTCCTATCTTTGCGTCATCATTAACCCTCTTTCCAAGAAGCTCATGTATTATTTCATAATCATCATCTGCATTAATTTCATTAGAAATAGTTGTTTGCCCTTTTTTCTCTTCTAAGATGTAACATTCTTCACTACCATCCCAATCTACATAAACAGATGTATTATATATAACTTTGTCTAATACTAAATAATTATCAAATTCAGCATTATTAAGTAAAAATAGTCCAACTATTTGATTTAAAACATCCAAATCCTTATTATTTTTCCTATATAAGTTATAAGCAATATCAATTGCTTGGTTAAAGTTCTTTCTTTTTGAGTATAAGGAAGATAAGGATAGTTGCTCAGATTTGCTAAGACTTTCAAAATCTATAACAGCTAAAAGAAACTTATCAACTTCGTCAAACCTTTCCAATCCATATAAATAAGTTGCTCTTTCTAGCAATAAGGATAAGTCCCTTTCATTTACTTTAATAAGTTGTTCAATTAGATTTAATGCCTCTTCTTTTTTACCTGTTTCAAAAAGAAGGCTACTTTCTTTTAACGTATACTTCTTCAGCAAACCATGTCTTGCTCTTATTGTAGACATTATAGTTAATAATTGAGATTTGTAGTTAGCCTGATACAAGGATAACAACATTTTATCTAAGCGATCATCTAATTTCCCTATATCCACAATATGTTCATAACATTTTGCTGCTTTGTCATATATCTTATATTCAAAAAAAGTTTCTGCAAGAATGTGAAAATTATTTGATTCAGGATCTTTCAATGAAAGACTATATGCAGTGATTAGCATTGGTAGTCCCTTGCTAATTCCCTCCTTAGTACAAGTTAATATTGCATCATTAATTATTGTTCTAATAGATTCCGGAAAATCTTTCTTTAGTATATTCTTGATTCTTTCAGCATCCTTATCTCTATGATCATTTAGGTACATAGTTAACAATTTATCCAATAATTCTTTTCGAACAAACAGATCTGCAACTTTATCCTCAATTGCATTTCCAGCAATTCTAAGTGCTTCTTCTTTGTTTTTCTTAATACCACTTCGCATCAATAGGTCTATTAATAATAGTGTTGCTCTAGAAACACCAGACTTATTATGGAGTATTTTTGCCGAATTAATAATTTCTTCAGTAATTAAACTTGCATTCTCCGAATGCAAGACCAAATTAGCTTTATTCATTATAAAGTTTTCATTCTCAGGATCAGCTTCTAATGCAATATCATACTCTTTGATTCCATCTGCAATATTACCTAATAAGTATTTTGCAAAAGCTCTATTAGCAAAAACGTGAATCCGGATATTTCGCATTTCCGTTCTTGAATAAATATCCCAAAGCTCTGAAAGCATTGAAATTGCATCTAGGAGTTTCTTTTTTGAATCTTCGCTAATTTTGCTAGCCATTTTTTCTTTTGCAGCTTGCTCTATATAAATAGATGCTAGTAGGCTTTTTGCCCCCTCAATTATTTTTTTATTATCACCTCTTAATACTTTTTTAAGCCATTCCTCTGCCTTATCATTACTGTCTTTTTTAATGGCAACCGTGCCAATTGCTAATGCTGTATGAGGTTGTTCTCTATATTGAACTGGCACTTTATTAATAACATCATTTAGATCTTCATTATCTTGCGAGGAACTAACTATAATTGAATACGCAATATCACTTTTTTCATTTTTACTCAAAACTATTTTTGCTATCCTTATTGCTTCATCATGATTATTTAAGTTTTGCTTACCAATAGCATAATTGCATAAAGCTTTTTCATCTTCCTTATTGTGATCTAATGCATCAATTAAGTAATTTGCTCCTTCACTAACAACACCTTCATCTTTTTCGCTTTGAATACATTTTAATTTTCCAATACCTAAGCTTGTTAAGATTTTATATTTTTGAATTTCATTCGTTTCACCCCAATATTTTTCTTTGATCATATTAAATATCTTTATTGCTGTTATGCAACAATAATTGTCAACCAGATATTTACCTTGCTCAATTACTGCATCAATCTCTGAAGACTTATTTGGCTTATCTTTTATTGATTCTATTTTATCTAGAAGTAGTTGAACTCCAGAGTCTATCTTCTCTGCTAATTTTTTGTTAGAAGGCGGGAAAAATTCATCTTTGATATCAGGGTTAGCATCTAATAGTGATAATACTTTCACTCCATCCCAATAATGAAAACCTTTAAAGGGATATTTTTTTAAGTTCTTTTCTATTTTTTCCTCTATAGTGTCATGCGTTCCTTTTTTTGCTACTCCAGTAAAAGATACATTCGTGATTATAATGTAATAATCACATTTTCCATCTTTGAAGTAACCATATTTTTCTAAGCTTTTTGGTTCACTATCTATATAACCTTTAATAGTACTTCGTGCATCATCCACTAAACCATGAGTATTGCAATATTTTGACTGAAAAATCCATTTACCATTCCATTTTTCTGTATGTGAAGGATAGTTGGCTTCTCCTGAATATGTTGCTTCTCTTCCACCATCCCTACCAGATCCAAAAATTATTGATCCAGGGCCTATTTCTTTTAATATAAGTGCTTTACAAAGGTCTTCAAACCTCTCATCCTTTAGTTCATTTAATTGTTCAAGACTTATTTTCATTGTAAATAAATTATTTACAATTATATCTTGTTGAGATTTCACCACCCCTGCATCTCTTTAATAACTTCATCTTGACTTGTCATTAAATACCCCTGTGTAGTCTTTAAATCTGAGTGCCCTAATGCTAACGAAATAATATTTATAGGCTTGCCAGCATTGGCCGCTATCGTTGCAAATGTTCTTCTTAACCCATGAACATTTACATCTATGTTTATTCTTTTTGAAAGCCTTTTTACTTTTCTAAATAACGTTTCAGGAGTAAATGATACAGGCTGATTACTGGCTCTTATAGTGGTTATAAAAAAGTTTTCTAAGTTTGTTTTTAGTCTTAGCTTTAAGTAATTAGCAAGATAGTTGTAAAGCCTGTTACAAATCCCTACAACTCTATTTTTCTTTCCCTTCCCTAAATAAATAAACAATTTTCTGTTTATAAGATCAACATCTTGAAGTCTTAAATTACATAATTCACTAGCCCTTAAACCACTGAAAACTATCGTTGCAATCGTTGCACCGTTGAGTAATACATCATATGGTGATTGACCATTACACCATTTAGAAGATTCTTCTAGTAATTTCTCAACATCTTCTTGAGAACAATGCAATTTCTTAGCCGGATAAACTCTTTTTGGTTTTAACTCCTTTAATTCTGTCAGTAATATTTCATCAACATAGCCCTTAATAGCTAAATATTTAATAAAAGAACGTATAGCCTTATATAAATTGTCCTTAATACTAAAACTCTTTACGTCAATGCTTGCAAGAACAGTTCTTACATTCTCTTTTGACACCAAAACAGATTTGCCATACCTACGTGGTAATAAACTCCAATATTTCCCCATGCAGTATTGATATAACTCAATAGTTTTATCACTTAATGCTTTTGCAGTTAATGCACCACTCTTACACCAGCTAATCCATTCTTCTTGTTTCTCTTGTAAGAACTTATAATCAGACAAATACCCGTTTGCTTTTTTAAAGCTATTTCTATTTTTCTTCCAATCAAAATATGAGCTTGCAGGTACTAAATAAATAAAACCACCTTGAAATGGTTTAGTTATTGTAGGTATTTCATTATTCTTTGCAAGTTTTCTTATATATCGTTCAGAAACTCTTAAATCTGCTGCTATATCAGCAATTGATAAAGTATCCATCTTGTCCAGCCTTTCAGCTGGCACAGATGGAACTAATCTAAATAGTTAAGTTGTTATATTTGTTACTTTAATATGAGTGGGGTTTGATTTAAAATCTTACCCTCTGCTCCCAAAGCAGATGCTCTACCAAGCTGAGCCACGCCCCGAATTTATTTCTTATGCTCAAGACAAGCTTGAGCTTTCATCGATCAATCTCTTTGAAAAGATAGGATTTGCTAAATAAATCAGACAAATCCTATAGCTACAAGAAACATTTATATACCAGAATACAATTACGATTTGCAACCGCTAGAATATTATATACCCTAACATTAGAGATATACTCATTTTTATAAACTCTAGATATGGCTATAAAAGAAATAAAACAAAAAATAGAAGATCTAAGAAAAAAACTCCACCACTGGAACTATGCATATTACGTTTTAGATAATCCCGAAGTTGATGATGCTGTGTATGACGCCAGTATGCGTGAATTACTAGAGGTTGAGAAAAAACACCCAGAATTAATTACTCCTGATAGCCCAAGCCAAAGAGTTGGAACAGAACCTGTCTCAGATTTTAAAAAAGTTACACATAAGACCCCTCTATATAGCTTAGATAATGCTCTGAATCTTGATGAACTAGAAGATTGGCAAGAAAAGATTTTTCGTGTCCTTGGTGATTCATCAAAAATCGATTACGTATGTGAAATGAAGATTGATGGACTTGCAATGGCTCTTACTTATATAGATGGAGTTCTAACTTTAGGTGCTACCCGCGGAGATGGAGACATTGGAGAAGATATTACAAACAATATTAAAACCATAAGATCTCTTCCATTGGTTTTAAATAAAGAAGTCTCTGGACTTCTGGAAATCCGCGGTGAAGTTTTCATGCCAATTGAAAGCTTTGAAAAGCTAAACAAAGAACAAAAAGAAAAAGAAGAAAAAATATTTGCGAATCCAAGAAATGCTGCAAGTGGCTCTATAAGACAATATGATTCAAAAATTACTGCTCGTCGTGATTTGGATATGTTTACATATGCAGGAATATGGGATGCTTGTGTCATTGCGAGGAGCACTAGCGACGAAGCAATCTCACAAGAACAACATCAGTCAAGTGAGATTGCTTCACCTTTGGTTCGCAATGACAAATCACCAAAAACTCACTTGGAAAGTCTAGAGAAATTAAAAGAACTTGGTTTTAAAGTAAATAAAACTTCAAAGCTATGCCACGGACTAGAAGAAGTAAAAAACTTTTGCAACAGTTGGTATGAAAAAAAGCATAAACTTCCATATGCCATTGATGGTGTTGTAGTAAAAGTAAATGATCTTTCTTTACAGCAAGAGTTAGGATTTACTACAAAAAGTCCACGCTGGGCTATAGCTTATAAATATCCACCTGAAGAAGCAAAGACAAAAGTTTTATCCATTACCTGCGATGTGGGTAGAACAGGAACACTTACACCAGTAGCAAATTTGGAGCCAGTACTACTTGCAGGAACTGTTGTAAAAAGAGCAAGCCTGCATAATCAGGACATTATAGACAAGCTTGATGTAAGAGAAGAAGATGTAGTAACTGTTAGAAAAGCTGGGGAAATTATTCCAGAAGTTGTTTCTGTAGATAAAGATAAAAGAAAACACAAACATGAGTCTTATAAACTCCCGACAAAATGCCCTATTTGTCATTCAAAAGTTGAAAGAGAGGAAGAGGAATCTGCTGTAAGATGTACAAACTATAATTGCCCTGCACAGGTTCAAAGACGAATTGAACACTGGTGCTCCCGTGATGCTATGGATATCGATGGCGTAGGAGAGTCACTTATAGAGCAACTTTTAAAAAACAATTTAATTGAAGACCCCATAGATCTCTATTTTTTAAATAAAGAACAAATAGAGAAGCTTGAAAGAATGGCAGAAAAGTCTGCTCAAAATGCAATCACCTCTATTCAAAACAGTAAAGAAAAAAATCTTGATCGTTTAATTTATGCTTTTGGTATCAGACATGTTGGTAAAACAATTGCAGATCTTCTGACTAGCAGGTTTCATTCTATTGAAGACCTTTCTAAAACTACACTTGAAGAGTTAACAGAAATTGGAGGAATTGGTCCAAAGATTGCTAAGTCAGTAATAGATTTCTTTAAAACAGACATCTCTGAAAAAATGATCAATAAAATTAAAAAAGCTGGCATTACTTCACAGATGAAACAAACTAAAATAAAAGACAATAAACTTGCCGGAAAAATTTTAGTTATTACAGGAACTTTAGAGAGTATGGCGAGAAGTAAAGCTGAAGAATTAATTAAGAATTTAGGAGGAAGAGCAACTTCAAGTGTTACCAAAAATACTGATTTTTTAATAGCCGGAGTAGAACCAGGGTCTAAATTAAAAAAAGCTAAAGAATTAGGCATTTCAGTCTTATCTGAGCAAGAATTTCTAGAGTTAGTTAAGTAATCAGTTATAATAAAAACTAACAAGCTAACACAATCTAAAAATGAAAACCTTTAAAATCAATTCTCTAACTACAATACTTTTTGGTTTCGTAATCATAAGTCTTATTGTCTTTTTACCAATAGTATTTATTGAGGCTTTATGGAATACCACGATAGCAAAGTCTTATAATGATTTTTCTATTAATTTCTGGCAAGCATTAATCTTATGGTTAATCGTACTTGTCTCTTTAAATATTTTTGGTATTTTTAAGTTTGAATTTGCCATTGAAACAGCTGATACCTTTGATAAGGAATCATTACAAAAGAAGCTTGAAACCCTACAAAATCCCCATGAAGAAAAGCCAGGGAATGAACGAAATCTCACAAAAAACGAAAAAACCGATAAGAAATAGATAAAATTTCTTTCATTTAACCAACTCTTAATATAATATTTCAAGCTTATATCTTTTTATACATACGAACCCTGTAATGATTAAAAAATTAAAATTAAGTATTTTTTTATTTCTGCCTGTAATGGCTTTATGCTTCCTGCCTGCTTTTGGCTCCCTCGAAGGATATGATAAAGTTTTAGCAAAATTAGAAAAAGCAAAAGAGGTTCAACTTGAACAAGAGAAAGAATCACTAAAACAAAACAAAGCAAGAGAACCAGAACAAGATGACAATATAATCATTGATGAAACAGCTATAGATGACACAATTCCAAGTGAAGAAAGCCTTATTGAAGAAGACAATAGCAAAAAACCTAAAGGCTGGACTCTTACCTTTGACCACGATCAACTTCCAAATTTAAATGGTATCTGGGTTTTAAAAAAGAAAACTGTTAAGAGGTTGATAAATCCAGTTCTTTCACGGCCAATTACATTTGAACACTGTACCTCAAGATTACCTTTTGAAAAGAGAGATTTTGAAGATAAGGAAGTGGTTATAAGCCTTACCAATCCAAATTCTTTTACTGTCAGAGCTCTCTACCCAATTACTGAGGATGTTTATAACGACCCAAACCAAAAAAAAGATATTGTTTATCAGAATTTTGATTTTAAAGCAGTAATAAGACCAGAAGATATTACTTATGCTTATACTCTGAAACTAAAAGATCTTCTTGATAATCCATCCCTTACAAGACAACTATGGCTAAACGGTAAATTACACTTTGACCATATTTCAGGATCTAAGATTAAAGCAACAGGATACGAAATTGAGTATACTCCTGAATGTCATGGATTCGTAACTGATGAAATTGCCTTTGAATTTGAAAAGGAAAGAACTTTGTCTGGAGATGGAGAAGGTATAGTACCGAGATCGTTTTTAATTGAACAAGCTGCGAATGCCGCTGAATTACATACTCCTGGAGATGGAAGCCTTGTGCCAGAACCAAATGATATTCCAAATGAAAATAAATCTTTACCTGAAGTACTTGATTCTGCAAAAGATAAATCAGGCTTTGAAGCAAGTAACGATTATAAACCAGCTAACATTACAGAAGAATTAAGCAAAGAGCAAACTAAAAAAGATTACGCTAAGAAATTAAAAGTCCCTGGTATGTGGTAATAAATGTCATTGCGAGGAGCGTTAGCAACGAAGCAATCCCGATCTAACTTGCGCAAGTAGCTCGGGATTGCCACGCCTCACGGAGTTTACACTGAGCGAAGCGAATGTGCTCGGCTCGCAATGACATTTCACTTACCACTTACCACTTTTTTCAAAGCTTCTTCAAGAGTTTTAATTTTTGCTTCTAATTGACTTACCTTTACAGATTCTATTTCCTGAGTCAACTTTGCATTTTCCAATTGTTTTTTTACATTAGAAGTTTTTGAACTCAAATTAACTGTCATAAGAAGTAAAAACGTTGCTAAGCTGGATAATACAGAGCAAAATAAAACAAAGAAACCAACATTTGCTCTTAAACTTAAAAAGCCCATATCAAGTGCAATTGTATTTGAAGTGTTAATTAAAACAAAAATCCCTACAATGGAAAATATTAAAACAGATAAAAATCGAAGTAACTTTTTCATGGCTTATATTATACTCTCACTGGATGCTAATGAACCAAAAATATTCCAGGTCATTGCGAGAAACGTTAGTGACGAAGCAATCTCACCTGACAACTACCAATTTATTCTCCTGCTCAAAATTGCTATATCCAAATGAGATTGCTTCGTCGACACTTTGTGTCTCCTCGCAATAACAAAAGACCTTATCTTTAAAAGACTTTCATATCCTATTCTTACTTAACAACATTCATTAAAAATTCCTTAAACCTTGAAGGCATCTCTGCCTCAAGTTTAATTTCTTTTTTTGTTCTTGGGTGTACAAATCCAAGTTTGTAGGCATGTAACATCATTTTTTTTACAGGATCACTTTTTTTACCATAGACAATATCTCCAACAACAGGATGCCCCAAGCTTTTCATATGAACCCTTATTTGATGAGTACGACCTGTTTCAAGCATACACTCAAGCAATGTAAATTTGTCAAACTTTTTTAGTACGTTCCAGTGGGTAATTGCATTTCTCCCTCCATTAACAACTGCCATTCTATGCCTATGTATCTTATCTCTTCCTATAGGTTTATTTATGGTTCCACGATCATGAATTACTTTGCCATGAACAATTGCCAGATAGTGTCTCTTCAGTTCTCTCTCATGAATTTGTTTTGCAATTTCTGAATGTGCTTGATCATTTTTACAAGCTATTATTAACCCTGAAGTCTCTTTATCAAGCCTATGGACTATGCCAGGTCTTAAAACACCATTTATACCTGAAAGTGAACTCTTGCAATGATTAAGGAGAGCATTAACTAAAGTCCCTTCATAAATACCGCTAGCAGGGTGAGTTATCATCCCCTGTACTTTATTTATAACTATTACATCCTTATCTTCAAAAAAAACATCAAGTTCAATTGCTTCAGGTTTAACTCTAGCCTCTTCTGGTTCCGGGATTGAAACAAGAACTTTGTCATCTGCTCTTAATTTATAACCAGACTTTGAAGGTTTTTCATTTACAAGAACTTGATGCTTTTCAATCAACTTCTGAATAAGTGAGCGGCTAAGATTATTTAATGCCTCAGACAAGAATCGATCTAGCCTTTCACCAGATAAATCTTCAGATACAGTTAGTGTTACTTCTTCTTCCATCTTTATACTTCATCCCGAGTGCAGGACCAAATGCCTTTAAGAGACTGTTCCTTTTCTAGAGACAAACCATCCAAGTAATATTAGAACGACTCCAAGATCAATAAAAATATCAGCAAGATTAAAAATTGCAAAATCGAAAAACTGAAAATCAAGAAAATCTATAACTCCATTGTGAACCAAACGATCAATGAGGTTTCCCACAGTACCACCAAGAATAAACGTACACCCCATTTTAATCGTATCGTTTAATTTAACAACAGGGCAAAATGCAAGATATGAAAAAATAAGTACATTAATAACTCCAAGGATCTGAAAAAAAACAGGGTATTGCTTAAGAATACTAAAAGCCCCCCCAGTGTTTTGTACCAGTGTAAATTGAATCACTCCAGGAATAAACTGTTTACTGTTATTCAAACCAATGTCAAATAGCAAAAAACGTTTTGTAAGTTGGTCAAAAATAACTATTAAAAAGAAGATAAAGAAATTTAATAGTATTTTTATTTTAGTGCTTTCAGAAATAATCATGATTATATAAGCTCGTCATTCCGAGGGCTGAAAGCCCGTGAGAATCTCCTAACGCTTGTGAGATTGCTGTGGAGACGTTGCATGCAACGTCTCTTCCCTCGCAATGACACGTGTCTATTTTATTAGATTTCTTCATCTATTTCACAGCCTTCTACATCTCTACCAATAACTCCTCTTTTACTTGATTTAAAGAAGGATATAAGTTTTTTTATTTCATCAAATTGAATAAGTTCATTCTCTGTTTTTCCCAGAGCATTTGTAGTATTTAATCCAGAAAGATAAATTAATTTATACGCCTTTGCAAGTTCACTTCTTACCTCAGGCTTAATTCCTCTCCTGCGCAATCCAACCCTGTTTATACCTCTTATTTTTGCAGGGCTTCCATCAGCAATAAAATACGGTGGGATATCCAGCCTGCTGCCAGTCATAGCACCAACTATAGCTGACTCTCCTATTCTACAGTGCTGATGAATAGTAGATAGACCACTAATAAAAACATAATCTTCAACTATTACATAGCCAGGAAGCATTGAAGTGTTTGCCATTATGACATTGTTTCCAAGCTGAACATTATGCCCAATATGAACATAATTCATAAGAAAACAATTGTTTCCAATTGTTGTAAATCCTTCTTTTGTAGCTCTGTGAACTGTTACATATTCTCTTATAACAGTATTATCACCAATCTTTACTCCCGTTAATTCATCTTTATAACTTATATCCTGTGGAGGCAAACCAATGCTGGAAGCAGCTACAAGTTTACAGTTTGCACCTATTTGAGTTTTTCCTTCAATAATTACATGAGGACCTATATAAGTATTTTCTTTAATCTCAACATCAGGTCCAATAACACAATAAGGCCCAATGTTTACACCAGCTCCAATCTTTGCTTCTCTTGCTATTATTGCCGTTGGATGTATTATGGTAGGTGATTGATTTTGAAGACTTGTTGACATCATAGGTAAGTTTATCATAATACAATTTGTCAGGGTGTGTAAGAAATTCGAGGATAAATACTCTATGTCATTGCGAGAAGGGCAAAGCCCGACGAAGCAATCTCTGCTAACAGCTATCGATTTATTGTCCTGCTCAAAATTATTGTATCTAAATGAGATTGCCACGTCGCCCTTCGGGCTCCTCGCAATGACAAAACAGTCTCATCCTCGAAAACTTTACACCCCCAATTTGTCATTGCGAGCAAAGCGAAGCAATCTCACACTAAAAATATCGTACAATAATCAACATGAATAATTCTTACTATGTTTATATAATTTCTAATGAATCAAGAACTGTTTTATATACAGGAGTAACTAATAATCTAGGGAGAAGGCTTTATGAGCATAGAAACAACCTCATTAAAGGGTTCACCTCAAAATATGGAATCAAAGATCTTCTCTATTATGAACCATCTAGTGATATAACTACGGCTATAGAACGAGAGAAACAAATAAAATCAGGTTCACGTAAGAAAAAATTTGAGCTAATAAAATCTAAAAATAAGGAGCTAAAAGATCTTTATAAAGAGTTATCTCTAAATTAAGATTGCCACGTCGGCACTTTGTGCCTCCTCGAAATGACACAGTATGCCAAATAGTCAAACACAAATTCAATTTGAAGAATTAGACAAGGTATTGTCAGAATCAATTGATAAAGAAATTCTTGTTGATCTGGATCATTACTTAAATCTTGTAAGAGAAAAAAGTCGTGCCTTGGCATCAAGTTTAAAACGATGTTTTGATAATGCAAAAAAAAGCATGCGATATATTTTAGTATATAACTTAGGAAAAAAAGATTTCAATAATAAAAAAGATGTAAAGGAAGAAGACCTAAAACAATATCTGGAAAGCTACTTAAAAGATTACTTTGAAAAAAATGATTTTATGCATTATCGGGAATTTGTAAGACTTTTACGCGCTTGCACTATAGATGTTGGTGGAGAAGTTAGCTTGCATATCAAAGAAGCATATAACAATTTCTTCTCCGGGAAAAGATTAAAAGAAGCTTATAAGTTAGGTAAAAATAATTCTTAGAGATTAAGCTGTTGCAACTTCAGATCCTCCCGACCAATCCCATGGAGATTTTCCCTCAGGTGGTTTCTGAGCCTCCATTCCTTGCATAATTATTTGTCGTGCTTGATTCGATTGTTGTCGTTCCGGAGTTCCTTGTGGAGGAGCACCTTCTGTATTATGTTCAGCAGCAATATTTCTTGAAATCCCTATTCCTGCCCTTATAAGAGCATAGGTACCAGCAACTGGTGCTAAAGCTGGGACAGCAAGAAAGCATAAACCACCTTCCATTAACCCTCTAGCTGCTCCTCTTAGTCCTGCTTGTACATATGACATATAAAATCACCTATAACCTTTAAGTTTACAGATATATAAAGGATGTAATGTAAAAAAGTTGATAGTTAATCCCTTGTTAACCAATTCTACAAAATATTGCAGACATTTATTAATCTTAAAGAATTACTATCAACTTTTTTCTATTGTCTGCTTTTTATATCATAACCAACATAAAGTTGGTTTATTTAAGTACATTATTAAGAATATCTAAGGAATACCTGCTTCTATGAACATAGGCGCAATATTTGGCAATCCATTTTCTACAGCCTTCACAATGGCTCAAAGAACCAGATTAATTGCTATTAATAGTGGTGCTGGAATATTAATGCCAAATCAGGCTGATAATGAAATAATCCCTGTTAGCAGTGGTGTTTTAGGTTTCTTAAGTAAAGCAGTAGATTTCAGCGCATTTGCTCTTCTTATCCCAGGACTTATGGCAACTCCAATAGGCGCAGCTATATTTGGAGCAGTTGTATTAAATGGTTTATTAAAATCAGTAAACTCAACAACAAATTTAGTCGGCTCTATTTGTTCATTTGATCTTATGGGAATAGTAACAAATAGTCTTGCTACAGCAGGAAATCTTATTACTGTCTTGCCTTTTGGCAAGCTATTCTCAAATTTCTCAGGCACTATGAGTGCTATACAAAAAAGTGCTACTGCAATGGGTGGAGGAACTAGAAATTATATTATTTCAGGAGCTAAACATCTATATGGGCATGAACTTGCATTTGGAGTTAATGCTGCTGCAGGCAGAACTGGTGGAATGAGAGCTTTGCTTTTCCCTCAAGCAGGTTCTGGCGTTCCTGCTACATTTGCAGGTAGAAATCCTGGCTTTGCTGGTGGAGTAAGCAATTGGTGGAGTTAAAGTCTTAACAGAACCTAAAAAAAGTCAAAAAGCAATCTTTAAACATTTCCCACAATCTTATCAATTAATTTAACATTCTTTTTTAAATGCGGGTCCCAGACCGTTGAATTTATTTTTTCCAGACCATCTTTGTAACCCAGGTCTATAAGTTCTTTACTATAGTAAGGATTAAAAAAGAAGTAGCTTAAAAGATCCCCTCGTAAATGTCCTTTTAAGTTTCCTAACTTAAATAGCCAGTCAAGCGTACGAAAATTTTTTCTCGTATCAGGATACCTATCCCAAATATCTTCAGCAATATCACTAATTGGTTTACTTGGTGAGACAAAAAGATCAGGAATAACTCTCCATGCTCTATAGCCTCTTTTTACCCTTTGATCATTTATTTTCTGAAGCAAAACAGGATCATCAATTGATTCCAAGATTTCATTTACCATATTTAATCTTTGAGTATCAGATCTTATATGATCTAAAAAAAGTGCATTTAAAAGTTTTCCAACATTTTGAAGTAATCCCGGTTTTTCTATATCAGTGTTAAATCTTTCCTCTGTAAAATGTAATCCGATAATTACCAGCGCATCCGCTCCTAATATAAGTGCTGGTGAGAGTGGAGTATTTTGTCTAACCCCGCCATCACAAAACCAGTCAGCATGTTCAGCATTATGATCTTTAAATCTTATATATTCCGGTTTAAAAAATATTGGGATTGATGTTGAAGCAAGTGCATGAACAGGTGTAATTTTATCCGGGACAAATCTTGCATGAGAGTCTCTTGGAATTACACTTATACAATTTGGATCATGAGACTCATAAAATACAATTGATCTACCACTTGTAATAGATGTAGCTGTAATAGTCAAAGCATAAATCAGTTCACTTTCTATATTTTTTTGAATCTGTTCCCAGCTAACTTCATTCTCTAAAAATCTTTTTAGCGGCATATTATCAAGTAAACCTTGAAAGTCAGGCTGACCTAATCTTAAAGAACCAAGAAAAGATCTAAGCCCTGCATGCGCCCAGTTCTCGACAAAGACCTGTTCTCTTTTTAACGTTAGCCAGTAATGCTCTAATCCCTCAACAATTTTTTCAACAGGTAAATGAATCAATGAAGCTAAAAAACATGCATTAACCGATCCCACACTTGTTCCACAAATAATTTTAAAGCCGCCATATTTTTGAAACTCTGGCAAAATTGCTTTTAACACGCCAACTTCATAAGCACCTCTTGCAGCACCACCTGATAAAACCAACGCTATCTTTTTATTTGCCATTTTTTTATAAAGAGTAAATTTAAATCCTCATATACAATAAATTCTTACCCAGAAATATGTTACATCGCACATTATATTAAGTAATAAGCAAGCATCAATAAAAAAACTATTAATACTAAAGAATGAGTATAATAAAGGTATAATAGTTGGCTACAGATAATTGTAGAACAAGAAGCAGAGACACGATTAATCGCATCTCAACAAAGACAAAAAAATGAAATCAGTATTTGAAAAAATTTGGGAATCTCATACGGTTGAAGAACTTCCAGGAAATAACTTTTTAATTTTCATGGATCAGATTGTTGCTCATGAAATTACTACTCCTCAAGGAGCGATTGAAATTGATGAAAACTTTAACGGGAGACTTTATTCACCAAACAGAATTATAGCTATTAATGATCATGTTTCCCCTGCAAAAGATACTGCCACAGCTATTCAAGCAAAGGTTTTAAGAGACTGGTCAAAAAAACACAAAGTAAAAATATTTGATATTGGAGATAATGGTATTTGTCACGTAGTGGCACCTGAAAGAGGCTATGTTCAGCCTGGCATGACATTATGTTGTGGAGACAGTCATACAGGAACAAACGGTGCATTCGGGGCATTTGCACTTGGTATTGGCACTACAGCACAAGCAGGAGCAATGCTTGCACAATGCCTTATATTAACTAAACCAAAAACATTTAGAGTTCTTGTTAATGGAAAGCTCCCTTCTTTTGTTTATGCAAAGGATGTAATCCTTGCAATAATTGGAGAAATCACTTTTAAAGGCGGAACAGGTTATGTACTTGAATATGCAGGTCCTGCTATCGAATCTATGTCAATGGAAGAAAGAATGACTATGTGCAATATGTCCATTGAGGCTGGAGCTACAAGCGGCATGATAAGCCCGGATCAAACTACCGTGGATTATTTATGGGGAAAAGAAGTTGTCACAAAAGATAAAAGTGAATTTGAGAAACTAAAAGTCAAATGGCTTAGCTATGCCAGTGACAAAGACGCAAAGTATGACAAAGAAATTTCTTTAGATGCAAGTTTATTAAAACCAAAAGTTACATGGGGAACAAATCCCGGGGAAGTCGTTGATATAGATGGCACTGTCCCATCAAATGCAGACGAAAAATCTCTTGAATACATGGGATTAAAAAAAGGACAAAAACTATCTGGACTTCCTTTAGAACAAGCATTCATTGGTTCATGTACAAATTCAAGAATTTCAGACTTAAGAGAAGCTGCAAAGATTTTAAAAGGTAAAAAAGTTTCTATTCCTACTATTATTACTCCGGGTTCACAGGCAATAAAAAGACAAGCTGAAAGAGAAGGACTCCATGATATTTTTCAGGATGCAGGGGCACTTTGGACACATTCATCATGTGGACCTTGCCTTGGAATGTCTATGGGAGTTGTAGCTCCGCAATCCAGATGTATTTCATCTACAAATAGAAATTTCCCCGGTCGTATGGGAACTGGCTCAAGAGCTCATTTAGCCAGTCCTGCAGTAGTAGCTGCCAGTGCAATAACAGGAGTTATCACACACCCCAAAGATCTATAAGCTCAGGTTTTCCAAAAGCGAAAATCTGAGCGATGTAAAGTAGAAAAATAGCTGAGGATATATAAATGACAATTAAAGGCAAAATATTACCACTCGATCGTTCTAACATTGACACGGATCAAATTATTCCAGCACGTCATCTGACCGGAATTACAAAATCAGGATATGGTGTTCATTTGTTAGAAGATGTACCAGGAACACCAATAAATGACTCCAAATATCAAGGTGCAACTATTTTATTAACCCGTGAAAACTTTGGCTGTGGTTCATCACGTGAACATGCTGTCTGGGCAATTATGGATAGAGGATTTAAAGCAGTTATTGCCAGCAGCTTTGCCAGAATCTTTGAAGAGAATTGTTATAACAATGGTTTAGTCCCCGTTAAATTAAAACAGGAAGAAGTTGAAAAGCTTTTTAAACAAAGTGAATGTGAAATTGATTCTGAGAATCAAACAGTAAAACTTCTCAATGGTGAAACATTTAAATTTGATCTTGATCCACTTAAAAGAGAATTTATTTTAAAAGGTGGATTTCTGAAATTTATGGAAACTAAAATTGAAAAAGTGAAAGACTGGGAAGAGACGCAATTAATTGCGTCTCAACAAAAAATATCAAAACCATAAAAAAGACCTAACGCAAAGGTTCTCCTATAGGAATATCAACAGTAATTGGATCATGATCGGAGAGTCTTCCACTAAAAGCTCTATTTGCTGATGACAGTGTTCTTCCAAAATGAGGGGCATAAGCATATGAACCATTTTTATCCTTTGGATCCTTGAGATTTAAAGACTTTACAAAAAACCAATCTAATTTATACTTTGCTACACCAAGATCTCTTTCCAGTTCAAAAGTAGGCTTAAATCCTTTTATCCCCCTTTCATTTGAATTGCTTAAAAGGGCATAATATCCATTGTGAGTTTTTTCCGGAACACCTCTTAAATCAAAAGCACCACCATCATTAAATCTATATTCTCCAAGAAGATCAAAAAGTTTTCTTTCTTTATTTGGTAAAACTATTGGAATGTGTTTAGTTGTAGGATCCTTATAATTCCTTAAAGCATTAGTAGTATTTAAAATCACATTTTCTACAAATCCTAAAGGTGTTAAATACCAGATTGCCTGCCTTGCTACATAAGCTGGATCTTTTACTCTTTTAAAAACTTCTTTTTTAACCGATACTGGGCTTGCATCTGAGCCGGTAGTATTAAAATCTCCTGCTAAGATTAATGGTCCTTTTACAAAGCGTAGACTTTTTAACAGAAACTCAAGCTGTTTATAGCGACATTCCGGCAAGCATCGGTTTTCAATATGAGTAGCAACAACAGTAATTTTGTTATTTTTAGGTAATAACAATTCGGCAACAATTGCCATTCTTCCACCATGTCGTAATTCAGTTAAAACTTTTTCAGAAAAAATCTTTTTAGCTACACCTCTTCTTACCATCTCCAGTGCAGTAAGCTTATTTGACTCTTCCATATACCAGTTATAACAATCAGGAAGCCTTAGAATTTTTGCATTTAGTATAGGATACTTTGAAAGTATAGCGGTTCCATGCAATCCCTTAAATTTTTCTTTCTCTATATTATCCAGCTGACTTAATGCCTGCTGTTCAAGAAACAGTCTTTCTTCATTTGTAAATTTCTTAAGCCCTAGCTGATAAGGATCTACTTCTATAAATTCTGTTCCAAATACATATCCTGCATTTAGTCCCTGTGCCAGTTTGCGAACAATATTCTGATAATGTGTTCTTGGTAAACCAATGTCAACTTCATTTAAAACAATCACACTAGCTTCTCTTAAAACAAGTAACTCCTTGAACAATTCATCATTATCTATATCATGAGATGAAGCCTCTTCTAATAAATCTTTACTAGAAAAGACCTTCTCAATTAAATCAACATTAAACCCTCTTTCAATATTCCAGCTTGCTACTCTAAAAAACTCTCCAAGAGTCATTCCATAAAGAAATTTTTCTTCCGGTTTAGTAGGTTGAACAATATATGCTTTATTTAACTGATTTTCTAAATTTTCCTTAAGCTTACCCTGTGGAACAGGTGTTTTACTTAATTCAATTAAATCCTGGTAATCTAAGTAAAACTCTTCTGTATTATCTCCATGAGATCGGAAATCCAGACCATAATTATTATTACTAGATTCTCCAGCCACATCAGTAAGTGACTTACTGCTTCTCAGGCTTTGACAAGATCCTTTTAAACAATAAATTGAACTTAAAGCTATAATAAGTAAAATAAAAAGTGAACGTTTTTTTCTCTTCATATAATTAATAATACAACTCATGATAAAAGATAATGTGGTAGCTGTTTATACAGTAAAAAAAGATGGGCGAGATATCAAAAAATTTGCTCAAGCTATTGCTATTGGACAAACAACCGGAACATGGAATGATCTTACAGATAACTTAAGATTACAAACCTCAAAACATATTGCTGAGGTTGTATCTATTGAAGAATTGGAATTTACTTCAACAATTAAGATTTCTTTCCCCATAGCAAATTTTGATTCTGATCTGGGAGCTCTTTTGACCGCAATTTATGGAAAAATCAGCCTGGCTCCAAAAATCAAATTAGAAGACATTGAATTTTCACCTAAATATTTAAATCTATTTAAAGGACCAAGGTTTGGGATAGAAGGAATAAGAGAACTGTTAGGTAAAAGTAAAAAACCTCTTTTAATGAGCATATTTAAACCCTGTCTTGGATTAGCCCCGGGAGAACTTGGAACAATGTTTTCAACTCAGGCAGAAGCCGGCTTTGACCTGGTAAAAGATGATGAAATCTTATACGATTCTGATTTCAACCAGACTCTCAAGAGACTTGAAGCCTGTCTTAAAGCAAAAGAAAAAGCAAATTCAAAAACCATCTATGCCATCAATCTTACCGGTGAAGCAAATGAAATTTTAAACCGTGCTGTTCAGCTAGAAACAAACGGAGCAAATTGCATTTTGTTTAACTATGTCTCTTATGGTTTACCACTTCTTGCAGCACTTAGAAGGACCATTTCAATCCCAATTATGGCTCACCCTGCATTTGCAGGCTCTATGTGCATGAGCAGTAATTCAGGATTAAGTGAAAAGCTTTTACTTGGAAGTCTACCAAGAATTGCTGGAGCTGACTTTGTTTTATTTCCCAGTCCCTATGGCTCCCTTGCATGGGATAAGGATATTACAAAAGATATTCAATCAAAATTAACTAATACCATTGCACATATCAAACCAGTATGGCCAGTACCTTCTGCTGGAGTCAAAGCAAGCATGGTCAAAGAAATTGTTTTTGATTTTGGGGAAGATATAGTGATTAACGCTGGTACAGCTGTGTGGGACCATACCAACGGTGGTTTTGACGGAGCTAAAGATTTTATCAAAGAAGTTGAAAGCTTAAATCTAAATAAAGAAGCTGTAAGTAGTTCAGGGTAATCATGAACCAATCCAAAATTCCTATAGTTTTTTCAGACTATGATGGCACTATCACGGAACGCGATGTAATTCTCTCTGTTATGGAAAAGTTTGCTCCCTCTGAATGGGTAGAGTTAAAAAATAAGATTCTTTATGAAAGAACTATTACTTTAAAAGACGGGGTAGAGAGGTTGTTTGGATTAATAAAGAGTAGTAAAAAGGAAGAAATAACAAATTACATAAAAGAAAAAGTTAAACTTCGAGAAGGGTTTAGAAGATTTATAGATTTCTGTGAAGAAGAAAGATTTGAATTTTATGTTTTAAGCGGTGGAATAGATTTTCTTATTGAACCCATTTTAGAAGAATTTAAAGAAAGAATAAAAATCTGTTGCAATAAGGCAAATTTTAATTCGGAATATATAACAATCGACTATAAATATTTACCAATAAACTGTTCACTCTGTGGGACTTGCGGGTTTTGTAAAATTGAAGCTATTGAAAAGTATCCAAAAGACAAATACTTAAGAATATTAATAGGTGATAGTTTGACAGATTTAGCTGCTTCTAAAGTAGTAGATATAGTATTTGCCAGGGCTGATTTGATAAAATACTTGGAACAGGAGAACATTTCTTACATTCCATTTTCAAACTTTCACGAGGTAAAAGAACAATTAGTACAAAAATTATTAATAAAGAGCTAGAAATACAGCAATCTAAAGCTGAATTAATTAAAGTCAGCAACGGTTTTTATGGCAAAGGATGGATGCTTGGAACTTCAGGAAATTTGTCAATTTTAATTGAAGAAAATCCCCTTAAGTTTTTAATTACAGCTAGTGGTAAAGATAAAGGTGAATTAACAGAAGAAGACTTTTTGCTTGTTAATGAAGATGGAATCATTGCGAGCACTGAAAGTGCGAAGCAATCCCGATCACTACCACATCAGAATAATCGGGATTGCTTCGTCGCTAACACTCCTCGCAATGACACTATAAAACCGTCTGCCGAGACTCTTTTGCATTCATCTATTTACAAACATACAAATGCAAAAGCAGTTTTTCATGTACACACGACTAACAGCACTCTTCTATCTATGAAGTCTGATAATAAAATAATTTTCTCAGGTCTTGAAATGTTAAAGGGATTAGGATTTAAATCTCACGATGTAAAAGTAACTGTTCCTGTAATAGAGAATTCCCAAGACATGGAATACATTGCTTCAATTGCTCCAAGTTTTATTATTGAAGATGTACCAGGATTAATTCTAAAAGGTCACGGTATTTATGCGTGGGGAGAATCTGTTCAGGAAGCCAAAAGACATATAGAAATTTTTGAATTTATCTTTGAATATAAGATCAAGGAGCTTGCTCTGGGGCTTGATATCTAAAAGCTTGCCTGTTGCCTATAGAAATAGTACCCCGAAAAGCGCTATAAACTCCTATCAAATTTGTATAGGTTCCATCATTATTTCTCCTTGAATATATGTAACAAACCCCCGGAATATTTGTAGTAGTAGCATTTTGATTTGTAGTAGTTACCGGCTGTATATTACCCCCACTATGAGTAATATTTTGATGTGGGATTAATTGTGAGTAATTAAAAGTTATAACATGTTGATAAGTAAGTCTTTGACGAATTGCTGGTAGACCACTTGCAAAGTTAGTAAGTTCTGTAGCCTGCCCCCCCTGCAAGACAAGCTCTACGTTTCCAACATTACCAGCAGGAATAGGAGGGGGTCCTTCCTCTCTATTTAAAACTATTGGAGGTGGCTGCTGGACTACCTGTGGTTGATTAGCTGGTTCATCCTGATTTGCTAGTGGAGGTGGAGCAGGAAGTCTGACAACTTGAATACTTCCAGTTGATAATGGACGTAACACGGCTAGTATATTAGTTACATTTGCCCCTTGTTGTCCTAATTGATTAGCAGCACCTTCACAGGCTGTTACATAAGCAGTAAGAAGCCTACGATTCTCATTACCCTCGGGAAAAGTCTGAGCATAATTTCTTGCATAGTTTGATAAAAACCTAAAACCTCTAGCTCTGGTATGAACATTAATGTTCAAGCTAGGATCTTCCAATATACTTCTTATGCCATTAAATACTTCATAAGAAAGTCCGGATGAATTGGTAGGCGATGCTAAAAGTATAGTGGCGCTTTCAAATAATCTTCTTGCAAATTCAATTTTTGCCTGTGGAGTGGTTGTTCTGCCAAGCAAAGTCTCAATGGTAATTGGATATGGTGTAAATGTAGCAGGCGTAAGACCTTCTCTTGGAGCACTTTCTGCTAATGCTTGAGCAGACAAACTTCTATTCAAATGAGATTCACATGTACAATCAATAGCTAATTGTCCATACAATGATGCTTGTGATCGATTACTACCACTATAGTAGGTCATTATATTTATTGCATAGCTATTACATAACCCCCAGATGCGAGGCAATGCTCTACGTTCTTCTAGCGAAGCATTATTATTAGAACTTATTGAAATAGCCAAATTTCTCAATTGATTAAATTCTCTAATTGCCTTTTCTACATCCTGTTGAGTTCTTGCTGCTGAACCAGAAAGAAAGAGTCCTCTCCTGTCCCATGCATCATTAGCAAGTCTTACTAACATTGAACGAGTTAGTCTATTCATCCCACTGGATGACACATTTATATTATGCGTTGAACTATCAGGACCATTAGATATACCAAGAAAGGTTCCTATAGGCAGCCTAAGATATAAATAAGCATCTTCTATTTCTCCAGATGCATTACCAAGTGCTTCTATAGTAGTTGCATAGTTTCCCAAAGATGTAGCATATGCAAGAAAACGAAGGGTTGATGGATCAGTATCTTGTCCCTGGCGATTTCTGTCAGTATAAGTAGCTAAGTTATCTGCATATGTTGAAAGGAATCTTAGAGCTCTTACTCTTACAGCATTAGGTATATCAATCTCAGGATTTTCTACTATATCTAAGAGATCATACAATACGCTTGTAGAAGTGCTTCTGTGGAAAAAGTCTTCTACTCTTGGACAATTTGGAGATTCATTACCAAATAGATCCATTATCAATGCTCTTTTTAAATTATTTCTTTCTTGATTACTACCAGCTCCCTGTACCTGTGTATTAAGAGTGCGCAATCTATTTAATAAAAAAGTTAGCCTATGATTAGGATTGTTTAATTCTGGACCTGTGTATGGGGCACCTTCTCGTATCCGCCTTTGAGTCTGGGTGCGTAAATCCATATACTCTGTGGTTAACCGACTAAAATTACCATCTGCATTTTCACCATGGTGTCTTGAAAGTTCATCTGCATATGAAGCACAAAGAAGAAGTAATCTGGAGTATGTTTGAAGCTGATTAGGTAACAAAATTTCATTTTGCATTTCCCGTACTAATTGTTGTAGTTTTTCAAAATCTCTTTCAACAGCTTCATGATTATCTTCTGTAACACGTGGCGAAACAATCTCTACATTTTGTGGCACAGAATTTATAGCATTTACAAGAGTATTTTTAATCAAGCTTCTTACTTCCGGCGTTTCAGCATTAAAAGTAACTCCCTCAGGAAGCACATTATAAGGAAGGTTTGAAAAGATTCCAATCGGTACTCTTAAAGTATTCTCTGTTCTCTGTGTAGTTGGAATCCGTGAAATAGACTCCAGACTATTTGCTACTCTTCCATATGCTTCAGAATACTGCTCAAACATTATTACTGATTCATCAAATGGGTTACTTGCTCTCATATGATCAGAAATACCTGAGGCAAGATTTGATAAAAATCTAAATCCTCGTGCTCTTGTAGCATTGTCGATATTTATATTTCTGTTAAGTAATATTCCTTTTAAATTATGAAAAATTGATGTTAGAGTAACTCTGTTATAACCAGCTAAATTTTCTGGCAAATTAGCATTCCCATTAGTACCAAAAAGTCTTAAAACTAACGCTCTTCTTGTTTCATCTGAATTTAAATTTCTAAGTTCGGTGTTTAAAGAAGTTAAGCTAAGTGTTGGTGTTGGCACAGTTTGAGTTTGGCCAATTGCAGCACTTGTAATTCCCAAAACAGGTCCAAAAGAAATACTTGGCATACCACCCGCCCCCATTTATATAAAGTGACAAAATATTTATTTTGACCATCTCTGGAAAATAAACAACTTAATCAATTGATAACAAAGTAATGTTTTTAATGGTAATTAGCTTTGAATAAGTTTTTCAGGCATTTCATAAACGGCTTCCCACTTGGGCTTATCTTTAAATACCCTTATACAACAAATGTTTTTCTTATCCGTTAATTCAAACCAATGCCTTGTATTAGCAGGCACTAAAAGTAAGTCCCCTGTTTCTACATAAACTTCAAATGGTGGATCAGTAATTGGATTTACTCCAAACATGCCTTCACCATCTACAGTAAATCTGACTTCATCATCTGTATGATGATGCTCTTTTACAAAAGCATCTAACATCTTATCCATATTTTTAGTATTGGAGTTCATTGAACAAACATCAGCTGACGCATAGTTAAATCTTTTCTTAAGTCTTTGAATTTGGTTTGCATATTTTACAAGCGGATCTGAGATATTAGGGTCACTAACCTCAGGAGACCAAAACTCTGCATAAAGTCCATATCGTTCAAGAAAAGATTTTGCTTCGTTTTTATCTGTAATTAGCTTATCTTTTGTTTTAATTTTCATAAGAGAATTATACCTTGATGTTTTTCTTTAACCTTGACAAATTATTAAATAAATTACCACCGAAAGATGTTGTAATAAGCTGAAGAGCCCAGTCAACGGTTTGCCCCTTTAAATCTTTTCTCTCTAGTTTTGGGGCCACTTCTACCATTTCAAAACCAGCCAGTTTCCCAGCAAGTCTTATTTTATTATTAATTGCTCTTGCAATAATTAATCCCTCTCTTAAAGTCAATTGACCATCTCCACTCGTACCAGTTCCTGTAACATTCATAGAATCTATATCCCAAGCAATATAAATATGCTTTACTCTTTTTAAGAGATAATCTATAGAACTTTCAATAATTTTTTTTATTCCAAAATTATCAATGTCCTCCATGGAATACCATTTTGTATGTGGATAAATATGACTTTTTTCACCAATTGCAATTTGAACAAAATTTTCCAATTTTACTTTTGGGAGTTTTCCACTCTTTCCTATAGACAATAATCTTTGAAAGTCAGGATGCGAATCAAAATTCTTATCAGCTACTGCTACCGCTACTGGCATACCATGTGCTCTCCAGGAAGGGGTATTTTTGGGAGAATGCATATCAAAATGTCTGTCTATCCAAATAACACCGATATTATTCAATGCATCTCTTACTCCCGCAATAGTTCCAATAGCAAGACTATGATCACCACCTATAGTTAGAGGTATTGAACCTTTTTTAATTTCATTAGAGACAACACCAGAAAGCCATTTATTTATTTTTATGATTGCTTCTATATTCTTTATTCTGTTTTTTCCTTTTTCCTCTAAATTTCGCTTTCCCATTTCAATCTTCGGTGGTTTAACAACTTTTACTCTAAATCCTAACTCTTCCAAATCCTCGTCAATATAATTATTCATCAAAACTTTTGGACCATCCTCTGCAGCATCATTAGGACCGCCAATTGAAAAAGGTGCAAGAATTATTGAAATGTTTTTTTTTACAGCCATCTTTTTTGTCCCCGTTATCCGGGCAGGTCTTGACCTGCCCCTACATTTTCTTCACAAAACTCCATTCCAATTTACGAAGAAAGAATTTCCATTTAGGTTCTATATGAGCAGTTAAAGCTCTAACTAAAATGGTTTTAAATCCAAACCTTTGACCAAGCCAGGTATCAGTTAAAGGTCTATCTCCTATTACTGCAATTTTATCATTTGACATATCCAAAATCCTAAGAGCTTCATGTACTCCAAAAGCCCATGGCTTTTTTGCAAAACCAATTACAGGTAGATCTATAACTTGTCTAACTGTTTCTAAGTAAAAAGCCTTGTTATTATTTGTAAGAATAACTATTTTAAAATGTTTCTTCATAACATCAAGCCACAGTTGAACCGGAGCATCTAGTCTGGCAGATTTAGGAGCCATTATCGTATTATCCAAATCAATAATTAAACCTTCGACATTTAAATTTTTAAGGTCTTGGAGACGCACTCTTGTTACATCTCCCTCATATATAAGTGTAGGTTTTAAAAATGGAAACATTCGTATTTAATTGTATTCTATCTCCATGTAATGTTATCAAGAAACAATTACAATTCAATTAGTATAATACGAAGGATGAAGCAAGATGCATGAAACATGAAGCATGACTTTCTCCTGCTTCGTGTTTCTTTCTTCATGTCTCTTTCCAAATTATGTCAAACAGAAAATTATTTAAAATTGCAGGCTTCGTAGGAATTATTACTATTATAAGTAAGGTCTTTGGGTTAGTTAGAGATTTAGTAATTGCAAAATATTATGGAACTACTATTACTGCTGATGCATATAACTTTGCATATCTTCTAACCGGTAATGCACTTATTTTACTTGGTGGGTTAGGTGGACCATTTCATTCAGCAACAATTGCAACACTTGCAAAAATAAAAGACAATTCAAAAGAATCTGGAAGCTTTTTAATAAAAATCTTTTCGATTACATTCTTAGTACTTTTATTGATAACTTTTGCTGTAGTCTATTTTAAAAATGAAATTGTTCACTTCATTGCTCCAGCCACAGGGCATGATATTTCATACCAGAAACAGCTTTGGTACTTAACCTCATTACAACTTCAAATAATGTCACCATTAATTATAATTTCCGGATTACTAGGAATTCTCTGCGGCGTGGCAAATGTATATGGGGGATACTTTTGGCCATCATTTAGTCCCATTTTACCCAGTATTGCAATAGTATCTTTTATTTTAATAAACCCTGATCCAAAAATTGGAATTGCTCTTGGAATTGGTACATTCATAGGAGCAATTTTACAATTAATAGTTCAACTCCCTGATTTACTTAAAGCTGGATTATATGAAAACTTACAATTTACAATTGTAAAAAAACAAAAAGCGGTCAGCGATTTTAATCATTTTTTAGGTCCTGCTATCTTAAGCACATCAATTGGACAAATAACTGTTTATATTGATAGCTTTTTTTGCTCTGGACTGCAGGAAGGAAGCTGGACAGCTACAGTTCTTGCAAACAGATTGATTCAGCTTCCATTAGGCGTTTTACTCACTTCATTTTTAGTACCATTTTTTCCAAGATTCTCTGAACTTGCAAATTCAAAGAATATAGAGAAGCTAAAGGAAACTTCTATAATAGTAATTAAATCTCTCTGGTTTTTAACATTACCAGTCGCTGTATATTTATTTTTATTCGCAAAACCAGTTGTAGAAGTAGTTTTTGAAAGAGGAGCGTTTAATGAACGTTCCACTTTGCTTACAAGCAGCATATTAATTGCCCTTTTACTTTCTATGGTTGCTTATGTAGCAAGAGATACATTAACAAGAGTATTTTACTCATTTGGAAATTCTAAGCTACCGTTACTTGTTGCAATATTTTCTATTATTTTAAAAATAGTTTTAAATAATTTGCTCGTTGAAAAATATCAAGCTCCCGGAATTGCTTTTGCAACTTCTCTAGTTACAGTATTCAATTTTTTACTTTTAGGTTTTCTATTAAGGAAGCAAATTGGTTGCCTGGGCTGGGTTAAACATATTAAATCTTTAGTAAAAATGGTTGTTGCAACTTTTATAATGTATTTATTCGGACTTTTATTTCTATTTGTTTTTCCAGTTAACATTGAAAAATATGACTTTTTCTCAAAGGCAATTTTAATATCAGCAAGCTTTATTACCTGCTTCATGATGTACTTTGGAATGGCTCTTACCTTAAAAATTGATGAGGCAAAGAAAGTTTTAGAAGAAATAAGAATTAAACTGGTTAAATAATTTCCTTTATTTCACCCAAATAATTTTGTAAAATCTTAGGTACCAAAATAGTTCCTTTTTCAGTCTGATAATTTTCTAATATTGCAGCAAGAGTTCTTCCTATTGCAAGTCCTGAACCATTTATAGTATGTGCGAACTGTGGTTTATCCTTTGGGTTTGCTTTATATTTTATGTTTATTCTTCTTGCCTGAAATGAACCAAAGTTAGAACAACTGCTTATCTCTCTATATGTGTTTTGACTCGGGAACCATACCTCAAGGTCATAACATTTCATGGCTGAAAAACCAATGTCTCCGGAACAAAGCAATATTTTTCTATATGGAATCTCTAATTTTTCTAAGATTTCTTCTGCATCCCTTGTAAGTGCTTCATGCTCACTATCACTCTGCTCAGCTGAGGTAATTTTTACAAGTTCAATTTTGTTGAATTGATGTTGCCTTATTATTCCACGAGTATCCTTACTGGCAGCACCTGCTTCCCTCCTAAAACATGGAGTATAGGCACAATACTTAAGAGGTAATTGCTCCGGTAAAACAACTTCATCCCTATGTAAGTTTGTTATAGGAACTTCTGCCGTCGGCACAAGATATAAAAATTCATTTTCACACTTATAAAAGTCACCATCAAATTTGGGAAGCTGCCCCGTTCCAGTCATTGAATCTTTATTGACTAAAATTGGAGGAAAGATTTCTTTGTATCCTTTACTGCCAGCATGATCTAGCATAAAATTCATTAAAGCTCTCTCTAGTTTTGCCCCCATACCACTCAAAACTGTAAATCTGGATTGAGAAATCTTCACCCCTCGCTCAAAATCAAGTAAACCAAGTTTTGCACCGATTTCCCAATGTGGTTTAATCCATTTTTCGTTTTTCGGATTTCCCCATTTAGATATTTCTTGATTTTTAGTCTCATCTTCTCCAAATGGAACACTATCAGTAACTATATTTGGTAACCACAAAGCCTTTTCTGACAATGTATGAGTTAAATCAATTTCCTCTTTTTCAACTGTAGAAAGGGTTGCATTTATATTTGCACTTTCACTTTTAAGAGAATTAACTTTTTCTTTATCATCTTTCGAGCGTCCAATTTCATCTGCAATCTCATTTTTCCTCTTACGAAATTCATCTGCCTTAGACTGTATTTCTCTTTTCTTTTGATCTAAGGTTAATATTTCATCTATTATTGAAATAAGCTCTTTGCTTCTCTTAGAAAGCTTTTCTTTATAATACTCAGGTCTGGTTCTTAAATCTTTTAAATCATGCATAGATTTATTTTATACCATGTTATTGCTTCATCAGAAGATATATCTATGATGTGTTAATTTTACCGGGTAACGTCATTGCGAGCCTTCGAAGAAGGCGTGGCAATCTCATAACGCTTGGAGATTGCTTCGTCGCTTGCGCTCCTCGCAATGACGTAAATTGTTTTACCCCACTTTGCTTAACACACCCAATATTACGATATAATAATAAATCGTTATGAAAAGAAGAATCGTTATCTTATTCATTTTATTAATTTTAATAAACAGTGCTTGTAGTTTTGTTGATCCAATCACACAGGCTCAGAATTTATCGAGAAATGGTAAATTCTCAGAAGCAATTAGAGTCTTAGAAAACGAATATAAAAAACAGCCCAATTCAGTTCCCATTAAGTCTCTTTTAGCACAAGCCTATTCTGATTATGGATTATCTCTTTGTCAGGATACAAATAAACCACCCAGAGAAAAATATCCCATGGCAAAAGAACAATTTTCTATGGCATTAACATTAAATCCCTATTTAAAAGATGCTAAAGATATGTATGAGATGATCGAAAAGATCCAGGATTCTTTTCGAAACAATAATGTAAATTAATAGTGAATTTTTTACACCTAATCTCTAAGAACAAATTTATCTTAATACCTTCTATTTTTTTATTTACAATTCTCATACTAGTTACATGTTCTTATATAGGGATTAATTTAGGAAAATATTCTTTTGATGCCCAGGATCAGGATTTAATTCTTCAATCTCCTTCCATAGAACATCCACTTGGAACAGATCAGCTTGGCAGAGATATGCTTGCAAGGTTAATTTATGGAGCAAGACTTTCCTTTTTAGTAGCTATTGTAACTGCCTTAATTGCATTTCTTATAGGTGTTTCACTCGGCACAATTGCTGGCATGTTTGGAGGAAGACTTGATTTCCTGATTTCAAGAACCATCGATATAATCTACTCCTTGCCAGATCTTTTAGTATTAAGCATTATTGGGCTTACCTTTAACAGATCAACAACCGGAATATTATTTGCTATTGGCTTAATAAGCTGGATGGATTTAGCAAGGCTGACCAGAGCTGAAATATTAAAATTGAAACAACAGGAATTTATTCTTTCAGCAGTAGCAATTGGATTAAACAAAAGAAGAATTTTTTTACAACATCTTTTACCAAATATTTTAAATGTAATTTTAGTATCAATTACATTCATTATGCCAAGAGCAATAATCGCAGAATCAACATTAAGCTTCCTCGGACTCGGTCTTTCTCCACCAAGCTGTAGCTGGGGAACTCTAGCAAGTGATGGCTGGCAATTTTTAAATACACATACAAATCTAATCCTTTATCCAAGTATTTTGATTATGCTTACGGTCCTTAGTTTAAACATAATTGGTGATTTTTTAACTGAATTAAACCAGCCTCGAAAGATTTATATATAATTTTATATGTCATTGCGAGCCGAATAAAATGAGGCGTGGCAATCCAGATCTATGTTTACATAAATTGCTCGGGATTGCTTCGTCGCTAACGCTCCTCGCAATGACATAATAGTATAAAAATGAAAATTGCACTTGCACAAATTAATCCTACTGTTGGGGACTTCGAAGGTAATCTAAAAAAGATTCTAGAATACACTGATCGAGCAGCCAGTTTTGGAGCTGAATTAATTGTATTTTCTGAATTAGCTTTGTGTGGATATCCTCCTAAGGATTTACTTTTAAAAAAAGAGTTTCTTGAGGATAATCAAAAGTATCTAACTAAACTTGCTAAAAGTGTAAATCCAAATGTAACTCTAGTCGTAGGGTTTGTAGAATCAAATAAAGATAAAGGTAAACCTTTGTTTGATTCTGTAGCAGTTCTTCAATCTGGAAATATTACTAATACAAGGCAAAAGACTTTACTGCCTACTTACGATGTTTTTGATGAAGATCGATATTTTGAATCCGGAAAAACTATTAAACCAATTGAACTGCAAAATCAAAAAATTGGATTAACTATTTGTGAGGATATTTGGCACGATGATTTAACCTGGACCAATCCAAGATATCATTTAGATCCAGTTTCAGAGCTTGTAAAAGACAACATCCATTTAATAATAAACTCTTCTGCCTCGCCATTTTTTATTGGTAAGCCACAATTAAGAGAAAATATTTTGCAAAATTGTGCAAAAAAACATAATCTCCCAATCATATATGTTAATCAGGTTGGCGGAAATGATGAGCTTATATTTGACGGAAATTCTTGTGCAATAAATCCAAATGGAGAACTCTGTCTGAAATTAAAATCTTTCGAAGAAGATTTACAAATCATTGAATTTACTAACAATAAATTTTCAATTTCTAGAAACAGTATACCGGCTGAGAATAACGAAATGGAAGAATTACTTCAGGCAATTACCTGTGGACTTCATGATTACACAAGAAAATGTGGTTTCAAAAAAGCAATTATAGGACTTTCTGGTGGAATTGACTCAGCTCTTGTAGCAACTATAGCTTCATATGCAATTGGAAAAGAAAATATTTTATGTGTTTTTATGCCTTCAAGATATACTTCTGAAGGCAGCTCTACTGATGCAATAAAACTGGCATCAAATCTTGGCATAGAACTTAAAACAGTTTCTATAGAAGAGCCACTTAAAGCTTTTTTAAATATTCTCAACCCATTATTAACAAACTCTTTAAATCACAAAACACATACTGAAGAAAATCTTCAAGCAAGAATCAGAGGTTTAATATTAATGGCAATATCAAATCAAACTGGAGGCATTGTTCTCTCTACTGGAAATAAAAGTGAAATAGCAACAGGTTATTGCACTCTTTATGGAGACATGTGTGGTGGACTTTCAATTATTTCCGATCTTCCTAAAACCTTAGTTTACAAACTTTCAGAATACATTAATAAAAAAGAAGGGAAAGAATTAATTCCAAAATCCATTCTTACAAAAGCACCTACAGCAGAATTAAAACCAAATCAAACTGATCAAGATGTATTACCTCCGTATGACACTTTAGATAAAATTTTAAACCTATACGTAGAACAACATATACCATTAAAAGAAATTATAAAGAAAAATATATCCAAAGATACCGTT
>JAHFBE010000067.1 GCA_023250205.1 Candidatus Melainabacteria bacterium
GAGTTGGATTCTTGCATATGGTATTCCTCTTTTTTTGTATAGATTCAGACAAGCTGAACCTTCTCTCGGTCAACCTGTTTTGCTGGGTTGGATTTGCTGGATAAACCAGACAAATCCTATATTTATTTAGTGTACTTTTCTTCATTTATTTACCCTACAGGATATTCCTTGTTTTTCAAAATACTTTTGATGATATTCTTCTGCTTTGTAAAATATCTCGGCTGATTTAATTTCAGTTACGATTTTATTTTTTCCGCTGAAAGCGGATCCGCATTTGGCGGAAAACTTGCCACTTTTATCAAGCTTTATCTTTGATTCCATTGCTATTTTTTCTTGTTCTTGATTATGATAGAAAATTACTGATCTGTATTGTGTTCCAATATCTGGACCTTGTCTATTTAATGTGGTTGGGTCATGAAGATTCCAGAATACTTCAAGTAATTTTTCGTAAGAAATAATATTTGGATCATATTCTAAATGAACTACTTCGGCATGCCCGGTCTTTCCTGTACAAACATCTTTATAAGAAGGATTTTCAAAATCTCCACCCATAAAACCAACTGAAGTTGATATTACCCCTTCAAGTTTTGAAAATTCTTCTTCTACATGCCAGAAACATCCTGCTCCAAATGTTGCTTTTTTCAATGAAATATTCATTACAAGTATTATATAACAGAAGAGAGTGGAGGTTAGACGTTACAAAACTAAAAAAAGTTAAATCCCGAGCTTCTTCATAATTTTTGATAGCTCAGGATTGCTTAAGTGAGTTAGTAGTTCTACCAGCTGTTCATTCTTTGATTTTTCCTGCAGGATTTGATTTGAAAGTTGTTCAGCAAGGAGTCTGATTTCTTTGTTTTCCTGTATGAGTTCTTTATGATTGCTTACATTTTTTTCGAGAGATTCTTTCTTAGACTTTAATTCATGATTCTCTGAATACAGATTTGAAAGTTCTTGTTCTCTTTGTCCTAGTTGCCAGCTTAATCTTTGAATTTGGGTTTCAAGAGAATTCATATGTTGCTTTAGTTCTGCCACTAGTTGGTGTTCTTGATTTAAAGCAATTCTTTCATCGACTAAGACTTTTAATATTGCATGGATTTGATTTGAAATAGAATCAATTGATTGGGATTGTTCATTAGCTTCCCAAAATTGCTCAAAGCCTTCTAAGCTTGTATTTTCTTTTTTTAATGGATTATTCATAGCTTTATTTGACGATCTTATCTTAAATTTGATTCCTAATATATATTAATCTTTTAATCTAGATCATCCAGAGCAAAAGGATTCATTGCTTTTGGTTTTTCTTTTTGTTGAGGTTGATTTGTTAAGGGTTGTTTAACTTGTTGTGGTTGAGAGGTCTTTTGCCCTGCTGCTGGTGTAGCGGCTGGAGGTGTTTGTAAGTTTAATGCATTTGCATAGGCTGTTACTGTCAGTGCACAAAGTTTGAGCTGCTTTACATACCACATGCAAAGTTCTTCCTGACATAAAACAGGTACTTCCTTATTTATACTCAATAATGGACAATATGGTGTTTCAGGCATAAGGCTAATTTTATCACTTGTGGAAGGATTTCATTAAATCCCTCTATATTGTTTTACATTGAAATTTGTTGGCAGGAAGACTTTATTTATAAGATCCTCTCTACTTATCTATAATTAGCTCTAAGTTCTAATGCTTTTTCTTTGTCTTTTTTGTCTTTGTTTTTTTATTTGGATTTTTTACAGGTTTATTGTTTTTATCTACTAACTCTTTAAGTAGGGGGGGGTCTTTATCTTTATCATAAGATCCATCTCCATCGAAGTCCGCGGCATTAATTGTTTCATCGCTAAATATCGTTAGCTTATTTAACATGTCTAAATCAGCTTGATTGATTTGCCCGTCATTATTGACATCTCCCTTTTCTCTATCCTGAGTAAGCCTTTTTAATCCATACAAAGCACTGTTATCAAAAAACAGGTTAGTTTTAGAGTAAAAGGCAAGATTAGCATTTTGAATTGCATTTATTTCTGCTGAGGTTAAACTAGCTTCTAGGTTATTAGTGTAACCATATTCTCTAAAAGTAAAATCTTCAGCAATTTCAAGGTCTTTTTTATTGACTTTTCCATCTCCGTTTACATCTCCATCAGCTCTAGGTTTTAGTCTTTCAGTCAGTATGTAGATGTCAGTATTATCAACTTCTCCATTATTGTCAAAATCTCCTGCTTGAATTTGCTCTTTTGTAAAATTAAATTTTCCTTTGACATAATCCTTCATCATTGCCAAATCATTATTGTTTAGGTAATTGTCACCATCAACATCATGCAATCTTGCATTTTTTATTTCAAAAGAAGACATGTTGGGGTTATTAGACTTTATAGTGCTTGTATCTATAATTAATTTATAAATGTTAGAAGTATTGCTCTGAGAAAAGGTTGTATTATTATCGAAATAATTGTTTGTATTTGCAGGACTTTGTTCTCCATTATTTTGATTATTTACCAACTGATTTAATAGTTCAAGAAGCATTGTTAACAATTGGTTATCCGAGTCGTCATTGTTATTTGTGGGATTGCTTCCATTCTGTATAGAGCCAAGCAATTGATTTATATCGATAGTTGACATTTCCATTATCCTCCCATTCTTTAATGTTTCTTCTTCTTTTTCTTTGGCGGTTTAACTGTAGTTTTATTTTTATCTACTAACTCTTTAAGTAAAGGAGTATCTTTATCTTTATCATATGTGCCATCGCCATCAAAATCAGCAGCATCAATTTGTGAGTCACTTAATATGTGCATATCATCTAGTTTATTTAGTACATCTAAATCAGCTTGATTAATTTTTCCATCACCATTAATATCACCTTTTTCTCTAGAATCTATAAGCTTTTTTAATGCTGTGAAATCATAGCTTCCAGGACCAATAGGACCTATTCCTGTACTAATAGCAGCCATTTCAGCTACGGTTAAAAAAGGCTGTCCTTCTGAATAGACCTTATCACCTCCAAAGGTGAAGTCTTCTACAATTTGCAGATCTTGTTCGTTAACACGTCCATCTCCGTTAACATCACCCTTGACTCTTTCTTTTAGTCTTTCTGTAAGTATGTTTATATCAGCTTGATTAACCTTTCCATTGTTATCAAAATCAGCTGCTTTTTTTTGTTTGTCTGTAAAATCAATCTTTCCTTTTATAAAATCTTTCATCATAGACAAGTCGTCATTATTTATGTATCCATCATTACTAATGTCATGTGCTCTTGCTACTTTTATATCACTATAGGTTGTCGGTTGGTTATGGTTGTAGGAGTAGTCCGGATCTGGATATGGAGATTGAATAGTGTCTATTATTAACTTGTAATTAGAATTATTGCTTTGAGAAAAGTTTACATCATTATCGAAATAATGGCTTGTATCTATAGAATCTTGCTCTCCATAATCTTGATTCCCATAATTGTTGTAATTGCTATTTTGGGTTGGGTTATTTTGATTATTTAGTAACTGGGTTAATAGTTCAAGAAGCATTGTTAGCAATTGGTTATCTGAATCGTCATTATTGTTTGTGGGATTGTTTCCGTTCTGTATAGAGCCAAGCAATTGATTTATATCTATAGTTGACATTTTTATTGTCCTCCCACTTACTAACAGCCCGTTTACCGTAAGGTATATTTATCAGGTAGTTGTTAATAAGATGTAAACCTACAGATTAATTTTTTTTAATAAGATTTTTTGCAATTCTTCAAAAAATATCTACACTTTTTGGTGGAGAAAAATCTTATTTGTCTTTATTACATTGACTCAGGTGCTGTAATTCCAAGAATACACAAACCATTTGAAATAGTTATTTCTAGAGCTTCTACAAGTGCAAGTCTTGACTTAGTTAGATTTGGATCTTTTGTAATTACTCTGCAAATAGTATAAAACTGATGAAAGTCACCAGCTAATTCTTTTAAATAATTAGCAATTCTGTTTGGAGCTCTGTTTTTTGCTGCAAGAACTACTTCTTCAGGAAAATCCAGTATTTTTAAAATTAAATCTTTAGTAGCAGAACGTTCTTCTTTATCCACTTTTAAAAGATTTATTAGCAATTCAGGATTATCAAAATCAAATTTTTCTTCAGGATTTAATTCTTTGTATTGCCTGAAGATGCTGCAGCATCTTGCATGTGCATATTGAATGTAATAGACAGGATTATCTTTGTCCTGTTTTTTTGCAAGGTCAATATCAAAAACCATTCTGTTATTTGAATGACTTTCAATTAAAAAATATCTAAAAGCATCTGGACCAACTTCACTTAGAACTTCATCTACTGTTATAACAGTCCCTGCTCTTTTGGACATTTTCACTTCTTGTCCGTGTTGTTTTAAGCTAACAAGCTGAACAAATACAATTTCCAATATTTCAGAATCATATCCAAGTGCTTTTAATCCACCTTTTAAGCTGACTTCTTGTCCATGATGATCAGCTCCCCAGACTGTAACTAATTTTTTAAATCCACGATTAATTTTGTCGATATGATATGCAATATCTGCGAGTAAATAAGTCGGTCTTTTATCAGATCTTATTAAAACCCTATCCCTAACGTCTCCAAATTCTTCAGCCTTAAACCAAAGTGCTCCTTCTTTCTCATAAGTAACGTTTTTTTCTTTCAACCTTTTAAGGACTTCTTCTACAGCTTTATTCTTATGAAGGCTGGTTTCGCTAAACCATTGGTCAAAAGTTACTTGGCACGATGATAATAGCTCTTTCTGTGACTCTAATATAAAAGCTTTTACTTTTTCTCCTAGTTCTTCTTTAGTAATAGGTAAGCTTGCTTTTTCAAGAACTTTTTTTACGTATGGAGAGATTCCTTCTTCCGGATAGAAGTCTTCGGACCAGATTACTTCTTTTCCATTTGATTTTTCATATATTGCCCATGAAGTCTCTGAAAGCTTTGCTATCTGTTCTCCATAATCATTTATATAGAATTCGCTTGATAGCTTATATCCAGCTTTGCTTAGAAGATTAACAAGACAGCTTCCAATTACGGCTTGTCTTCCATGACCAAGGTGAAGATCTCCTGTAGGATTTGCTGAAACATACTCTACAAGAATTTTTTCTTTTACCTCATTCTGTACATAACCATAATTTTCACGAAGGGTATAAACATCCATTAAAGACTCGATTAAAGCAGAATCACTCACAGTAAAGTTTAAAAATCCTGGCTTTGCAATATCAATGCTTGAAATTAAAGTGGTATTTGCTTTTAATTTTTCTTTTATTTCATTTGCAATGTCTAATGGATTTTTCTTTTGGGATTTTGCAAGAACCATTGCAATGTTTGTAGCAGCATCCCCGTGTTCTTTTTGTCTTGGTTTTTCAACAATAATTTCTACTGCTAGACCATTTACAGCATTTTTAATCTCAGACTGTATTTTTTGTTTGTATGACATCTGCTTTATTGTAGCGTTTTTAAAGTTTTCCTAAACTTTATTTACCCAACTTCTCAAATACTCCAAAATACTCTTCTGCTTTAAAGGTATGAGGACAATGCTCATGAATGAGGACCTCTGTCTCTATAAAATCATATTTAAGAAATTCTCCTATTTCCTCTTTTGTGCAGCCAAACGGAGGTCCTCCGAGCTCTAGTGGTCTAATAAGAAATAATCCAATTAGTTTTCCCCCTGTTCTCAACAAATATTTTATTGTTTCAATATATTGTTTTCGGTGTGAAGGAGCTATAGCACAAAAGCTTGTGTGTTCTAAAACAATATCAAAAGTGCTTTTCCATTTTTCATCTTTTGGTAAGTCAAAGAAGTCAGCAGTATGAAAAAAAATATTCTTAAGTTTATTTTCTTCTTTTTGACAATTACAAAAGTTAATTGCACTTTCTGAATAATCAAATCCATGGACTTCTACATTAGGACTGAGGTTTGCAACATAAAAAGCATCATGCCCACGCCCACAACCTAAAACAGCTATTTTTAATGTAGTAGAGTCAGACCATGGCATGACCCTACTGAAATATTTCACAAATGCAGGAGCAGGCTCCCCAATATCCCAGGGAGTATTATTTGAAAGGTATTTTTCTTCCCAAAACTTCTTTTTAATTACCAGTTGTTCTTTTTCCATAATATAGAGGTTACAACATATAGGTGTGGAACCATTTATATATATACCCGTCAACACTATATATAGTAGATAGGTCTGTATTACACATTCTAAGATTTAGGGGTCTTTTATAAAAGGTTAAAGGATTTTTCCTAAATGTCGCTAAATAAAGGCTAGGGTAATTTTTTAGTAAGAAAATAGCGTGCTAAGCTACATAAATGAAAAATACTCTCCCCTTAAATCCTTTATTGATAAGCTGTTCAAGAGGATTGTAAACAAAAAAAACAAACGTAAAAGAAAGATCACAAACAGATGACAAATAAATATTTTGGAGTAGTATTAATCCTTACCATCTTTAATAAGACTGTTAAGTATGACAGTTATCTGAAGGTTTTACAAAAAATTGACGACACTAAATATAGAGGTGGCAAAGTTCGCTTAATTTGTTCAGTAAATAATTCATATTTAAGTAAACAAGTTAAGTATTATCCAATGGGTTAAAAGTGATTGGAGGAAGTTTTTCCTCCAGAAGTAGGACTAATGACAATAATGATATCTAATAACTTGTTATCAAACCAAACTGGAGATGTTTCGGAAAAACAAAATACTCTTACTAAAGAGAAGGCAAAAGAGATATTGTCTACAGACTATAGTGCCAATTTCCCTGAGAATGTTCAGGATGTTGTTAGAAAGCTTTATAGCAAGAGAAATGAAAAAGGTGATGCTGTTGAAACTATAATGCAGACATGGAAAAGGGTTGCAATGGCAGTTGCAATGTCAAGATTAAAGTATGTGATGAAACCACATGATCTAATCAAGTTTTCTCTTGAACGAGCTCTTGATAACGAAGCAGTATTAAAAGCTGCTGCTAGATATTATCAGGCAATGGGTGAGAGAAAAATGTTTGCAAACACTCCTGCAAATATTAATGCAAACTCTGAAGTATCACTAAATGTTTTGCAGTATGAAGCACATGGAGAACTTCTTGGTTGGAATACACATAAAATCTGGATGAGTGAAAATGACTTAAGGCAGAAATATGAAAAACTTCCAAAAGCAGAAAAAGAAAAAGTAAAAAAATGGATTTTTGATATTAAAGGTTCAAATACAAATAGTGCTAACGGGCAACAGCAAAAACTTTTCTATCCAAACATAATTGAAACCAATAAGCATGAATTTGCTATGGGATACTATGCTTCTTTAATTAGAAGACGTGGTGGGCTTGCTGCATGTGGTGTTACAAATGCGGGGGATAGTCTAGAAGAGATTGAAAAAGCTGCTAATGAAATAATGGATGCCACAAAAGGTTCAATGGGGATGGGAATTAACACAAGTTCACTCCGTCCGTGGCAAACACCAAATAGTGATGGAAGTACAGCATCAGGTCCGGATAGATTTGTAGAAAAACTTTTTTGCCCGGCTGGTCAATCTATTGCGCAAGGTGGTAGACGAGGGGGAGCATTTATAGAATTACGTGACAGTAATCATCCTGATATAACACTGTTTATTGCAAAGAAACAATTACCGGAAGAGCCAAATTTTCCAAATGTTTATGAAAAAGTTGATTCTGCAACTCCAAAAATTGATGCAAATGAATATTCAGATTCAAAGGAATATGAAACCGCTCTTTCTCAAAGAGAAGTTAATGTAATGCAAAAATCACTGGATCAATTTAGTAAATCTTCCTTTGACTATTATGCAAAACAACAATATTTGAAAAATTATAATATTTCTGTTAGATCAGTAAATGGATTTATGGGACAGGTTGAAAACAAAGAATGGTATCAGGCTTGTTTTAATAACTCTCAATGGAAAGGAAATCTATATGATTTTACAAAGCCTATTCTTGATTCTAAAGGTGAGCAGAGAGTAAATCCATTAAATAAAGAACCATTATATGAGCTTTATTCTGTTAGTCTTAAAGAATTCCCAGAAGCAGAAAATGCTGTGGTAAAGCAAGGATTTCAGGTATTAAAGTCAGAAGATGGGGAAAAGATTCAAGTTAAGCAGAATGGTGGTTTTTGTTTCTATGCTCCGGATATTTTTAAGAGAATTTGTATAGGAATGGTAAATGGTGGAGAGCCTGGTATTCAGTTTGCCGATCTTGTTGAAGCAGGAAATTCAAATAAACATATATATGAACTTCATACTTGTAATCCTTGTGGTGAGCAAAATCTTCCTGCACAAGTTGGAAAAGATGGACTTGAATATAGGGGAATCTGTAATTTAACAACGCTTCATGCTGCACATAGGGATTTTTGGGATGAAAGCGGAAATTACCAATGGGAAAAAATGGAAGAAGTTGCTGAACTTGCAACTGAGTTTATGGATGATGTAACTACTGTAACTCATTTCCCAATATTAGCTCAAAATTCTACAGCTCGCCGTGAGAGAAGAAATGGTGGAGGGTTTGCTGGAATTGCAGAATTTATTGCACTACATGAACTTGAATTTGCCTCAAAAGAATCAAATGAAATAGTTTCAAGACTTTATGACCATCTTGCAAAAGCCTCCATTAGAGCCAGTCAAAAGCTTGCGGAAGAAAGAGGAGTTTATGAAATCTGGGCTGGTAGTACCTTTGCTCAAAAAGGTTTAAAGGTTAGAAATTGTTGCATGATTAATCAGCAACCAACTGGAACTATGGCACAACTTTGTGGAACGTCGTGGGGACCAGAACCATTTAATGGAATAGTATTTTCCAGGAAAGTAAGAGATTCATGGATAAATTTCACAGCCCCTGGATTTGAAGATGCAATGAAAAAGCACAATGCATGGCCTCAATCGGAAAAAGATGTTCAGGATCTATGTGACAAAATAAGAAAAAATGGAAAGAAAGCCACAGGTTTAAATGAGGTTCCTGAGACTATTCAGAAAATATTTAAGATAAATACAGAGATTGATCCGTATGCTTATATTGAACACCTTGCCAGTATTCAAAAAGGGGTTGGTGGATATCCTGAAT
>JAHFBE010000011.1:0-11661 GCA_023250205.1 Candidatus Melainabacteria bacterium
TAACTGGATTTGTCCATAAATTATGTATTTGTTTTGGTTCTAACTCTGAAAGTTCAGGAAGCCATTTCTTTATGTACCTGCATTCTGGATCAAACCTTTCTTGCTGTCTCCAAGGGTTAAATATTCTAAAATATGGCTGTGCATCACATCCTGTGGATGCTGCCCATTGCCAATTTCCATTATTTATACATGGATCATAATCCACAAGCCTTTGTGCAAAGTATTTCTCTCCTTTTTGCCAATCAATATGCAAATCTTTTGTTAAAAAGGAAGCTACTATCATTCTTACACGATTGTGCATATAACCAGTAGTATTTAGTTCCCTCATTCCAGCATCTACTATTGGAAATCCTGTTGTTCCCTTACACCAAGCATTTAAACCTTTTTTATTTTTAGACCATTTTAATGAGCTATATTTTCTATAAAATGGTTTTCCAAAAACATGAGGAAAATGAAATGCTATATGATAGAAAAAGTCTCTCCAATACAATTGTTTAATTAGTGGATGATTGACACCAAACCTTTTTCTAACCGTGTAATATACTTCTCTAACAGAACATGTACCAAACTTTAAATGTGGTGATAAATGAGTGGTTGCATCTAATCCAGGAAAATCACTTAGTTTTTCATAATCATTAAACTTTCTTATACTTTTTAGAATTTTTATTACATTATTCCTACCACCAGAAGAAACTAAATTAAGGCTCTTAGTAGCTAATAATTTTCTAATATTTTTTTTGTATTCAGATTTAATTGATTTATCATATAAATTTATTGGTTTAACATTTTTGGGAACCTCAACAGGCAATAAAGCTGAATTTTTATAAAAAGGGGTAAAAATGGTATATGGCTTACCGGATTTATTGATAATACTCCCTGGTTTATTTAAAAGTACATCATCATATGTTTTACATATAATCTGCTTATCCTTACATATCTTTTCAATAGCTGAATCTCTTTTAATACTAAAAGGTGTGTAATCTTTATTGAAATAAACTGCATCTATTCTTTCTTCATTAATTAGCTTTGACACAATTTCTTCAGCATTCCCATAGAATATGTAAAACTTTCTATTTTTTTGTTTTAGCTCTCTAATTAATTCCTCAATAGATTCTATTAAAAAATGAAGGGCACTATTACTTTTATATTTATTATTTTTAACTTGCCTTGGATCAAAAATAAAACATGGAATTACTATCTGAGATTCTTTTAATGCAAAGTACAAAGCAGTATTGTTACTTACTCGTAAGTCTCTTCTAAATATAAAAAGTGTTTTCTTGTTTTTATTACTCATTTCACCTCTAGTTTAGAATATAAATATTAAAAGTCAGAAGTGTTGTAAAGCTAACTAATAATAACTTATTTGACAGACTGTCTGTTTCAAGCAATAAACCTTAAATCCCTAATCACATGCGTCCAGGTCAAATGCCGTCCTCCGCAATTTTTTATATAGCGTTCCGCATTTTCAAGAAAATGCTCCGCTTTTATCTGCAAATCCTTAATGACGTTCCGATTTTTCGTTTATAGAAAAATCTGCACTTGATACATATCATATAAGCAATCTGAGGCTTTTTTGTTTTACTAGGTTTCTTAAATAGTCGTCCTTAAGGATGATTTAATTCAGTCATTAGATTTATTTTAATTCTTATTTAAATAGCTGAAAATTAAATTGTGGTGCTTGATACAAAAAATGATCAATTTAAAAGTTTCTTATATAAAGCTTCCGATATCATTGAAGAGCTTTATTCAAATCTTGAAAACAAAAAAATCTTTTGCGGGAAAAATTCCGAGGAGATAGAAAAATTATTTCACGAAGATATACCCAAAGAAGGTAAAGAATTAAGTGAGGTGCTAGAAGAAGTAAAAAGTAAGATTTTCCCACATTCAACACTTAGCATAAGCCCTAATTTTTTTGCCTATGTGACTTCGTGTGGAACTTATGCTGGAATAATTGCTGAGCTCATCTATGGTGCATTAAATCAAAATTGTTCTAAATGGCATTGTGCACCAGCTGCTAGTGAAATTGAAAAATTAGTTGTAGATTGGATTGGAAAATTTATAAATTACCCGAATCATGGAGGATCGTTAACAAGTGGAGGTTCTGCCGCTAACATGAGCTGCTTAGCCGCTGCAAGAAAAGCCAAAGCACCATTTGATGTTGCAAATGATGGGCTAAGAAGTGGACCACAACTTGTTTACTATACTTCAACTGAAACACATTCCTGTATGGATAAGAGTATAGACTCTCTAGGAATTGGAAAGAATAACCTAAAAAAGATTTCAATAAATAAAAATTTTAGAATTAATGTAGAAGAACTTGAAGAACAAATCATAAAAGATAAATCAAATTCTTTATATCCAATTTGTGTTATTGGAAATGCTGGCACAGTTAATACTGGAGCGGTAGATCCGCTGGATAAACTTGCTGAGATTTGCAAGAAGTATAATCTTTGGTTCCATGTAGATGCTGCTTATGGTGGTCCTGCGGCAAGCACAGACATAGCAAAACATTTGTTTAAAGGTCTTGAACATGCAGATTCAGTTGCTTTAGATCCTCATAAGTGGCTATATGTACCAATAGAAGCTGGCTGTGCCCTTGTAAAAGATATAAAAACACTTAGAGAAATGTTTAGTATTTTACCCAATTACCTAAAATTAGATATTGAAAAATCACATAGATTTGAATTTATGGAACATACATTTCAGCTTTCAAGAAGTTTTAAAGCACTAAAGATATGGATGACCTTTAAAGCTTATGGTGCTAATAAATTAAAAGAATCAATTGAAAACAACATTAAAACTATGAAATATTTAGGAGATATAATAGAGGAATCTAATGATTTTGAACTTTTAGCACCAGTTACTCTATCAACAGTCTGTTTTAGATATAAAACGAAAGAACCCTCACTGAGCAAAGATGAACAATACCTTTCTAAAATTAATAAAATTTTGCTTGAACTTGTCGAAAAAGATGGAAGGGTTTTTATAACAGGAACAATGATAGCTGATAATCAAGTCGCCCTAAGAGCATGTTGTGTAAACCATAGAACTGAGAAAAAGCATGTAGAAAACTTAATTAAAGTTTTACGAGAACTTGGTGAAAAATCTTATTGTTCTCTAATACAGGAATGCAATAAATAATTTCTTCTCACAATATGATTTTGGTATCATCTGTTTGCTGAATCATAATCACAAACTGACAAGACTCTCAACAATTAAGAAATATTTTTCATTCTTTAGGATGAGCTCAGGGATTTTATTTACAGCTACAATGAACCGTTGTGATAGATATAAAAGAATTCTCCATTTACCTGATTAGAGCTTCTAAATATGATGATGACGGGTTTGTTCTTAGACATTGGAAAGGGATTTTACCTAGCAATACACTGGCATGCATGTATGGATTAACAAATGATGTTAAAGAACGTGGGGTTTTAGGAAAAGATTTAGAGTGGAAGATAGAAATCATTGATGAAAGTGTTCAAAAGGTAGAAGTCAAGAAGATAGTTAGGGAAAGCAAGAAGCGAGAGACAAAAGTCATTGTTTGTCTTGTTGGTGTACAGTCTAATCAATTTCCAAGAGCTTCTGATCTTGCCCTTGAATTCAGAAAAGGCGGAGTTGATGTCTTAATTGGCGGATTTCACGTAAGTGGTTCTATCGCTATGCTCTCAGATATTCCAGTAGAAATCAAGGAATTAATTAGTGCCGGTGTAAGTGTAGTTGCTGGAGAAGCAGAGGGACACTGGGAAGGGATTTTACAAGATGCCTATTACGGAAGGTTGAAACAAATTTATAATTTACTTTCAGACACTCCGGACATTCGTTCAACTCCAATGCCTCTAACAAACAAGAAATATTTACAGCGCTTTATTTCATCGAACTATACAACACTTGACTGTGGACGTGGATGTCCATTTAATTGTTCTTTTTGTTCTGTAATTAATGTTCATGGACGTAAAATGCGCTGTCGTGATGTAGGCGGAATTCTAAATTTGATTAGAAAAAATTATAAGGAACATAATATCTCGTTTTACTTTTTTACAGATGATAATTTTTGCCGCAATAAAAACTGGGAAGCAATTTTTAATGGTTTAATTCAACTTCGTACTGAGGAAAACATTCCAGTTGAGTTTATGATGCAAGCAGACACCCAATCATATAAAGTTTCACATTTTGTAGAAAAGGCAAAACAAGCAGGATGTATACATGTATTTATTGGAATGGAAAGTTTAAACCCAAGGAATCTTCATTCTGTAGGCAAAAAGCAAAATCAGGTAGATGAGTTTAAAAATTTGATTTCTGCATACAGAACATCTGGAATTGATACTCATATTGCATATATGATTGGATTTCCATTTGATACCCCTGAATCAATAAAAGAAGATATTGAGAATCTCAAGAATGAAATAGAACCTGAACAGGTATCCTTTTTTATGATGACACCACTTCCCGGTTCTCAGGATCATGTTCAGTTTAAGCAAAACAAAATTGAGATTGATCCTGATCTTAATAAGTATGATTCATTTCACGTTACAATACCTCATCCTAATATGACAAATGATGAATTGCAAAATGCTTTTAATGATGCATGGAAATCATTTTATTCACTTGAAAACATGGAAGCAATATTAAACAGAGTTTCTCCGCAAAATTATTGGGATGTTTTTATGAAGTTTATTTTCTATAAAAATTCTATTCTGGTAGAAAATAAGCACCCTATGACGGGCGGTATTATCCGACTTAAGGATAGATTGCAAAGAAGACCTGGCTATTTAGTGGAATCATCACTAAAACATTTCAAAAGACGCATAAAAGACATAACTTCCAGCATTAAGCATTGGAAAAATATCATCTTTGAAATGGAAGAGCTATGGTTGCGTACACGACCCAGAAGTATATTAGAACGAAGGGTTATTGATGAATTACAAACCAAATGCAAGTATGCAAAGCAATGGCGCGAGCTTAAGCTTATAGAATTAAAAATCGCTTACTGTCACGCATTGCTGAAGGTTCTGGATAAAACAACTAATCTCAGAAGGTGGCGTAAGTATGATATTCCATCTAATTTTTGGATGTGGTTAAAACAGCGCAATTTCTTTTCAATGTCATTAACTTATTCCCGGAAATCTTATACAAAGTTTTGGTTTGAAACAAAGGATCACCTTATCAAAGGTCGTATCCATTATATAGATTTGGTAAAGTTACACAATGTTGTTGCTCAGGAAAGTTGCCTATTTATTAATTTCATGACTTCATTATTTGCCTGGCTAATACCACATTTATTTAGAGGAACATTTTCTGATAGAAAACAAGGGTTGCTAGTAATACCTCTGGAGGATTGAACTCATTATGGTGGAAAGCTATCAAGGTACAAAATTTAAGACCGAAATTATAGGAGAAGAAGTTCCAAATAATCCTAGGCTTGAAGAATTAAAACATTGGTGCCAAATTTTTCACAAGTGTGACTTAACTCCACAATATGAGGGTGGTTCTTATGGGAATCTAAGTTTTCGATTACAGGATGATGAAGATCAATTCATTATAACCAGTTCACAGATTGGTTTCAGCGACTGGTTGCAAGACTATTGTTTTACAAGAGTCTCCTCATGCGATTTGAGAAAAAGAATAGTTTATGCATATGGAGTAAAATCTCCTTCTTCAGAAAGCATGTTACATTATGCGATATATCATCAAAGAAATGATGTCCATGCAATATTTCATGGGCACTCTAAAAAGATTTTATCTTGTGTAAAGAAATTAAAAATACCCGAGACAACACAGGAAGAACCATATGGAACTGCTGAGTTAGTTCAAAGAGTTCTTGAAATATTAGATAATAAATCTTTCTTAATTATGAAAAATCATGGATTTATTTCTCTTGGTAGCACAATGGAAGAAACAGGAAAACTTACATTGCAAATTTATAAGAAGTGTCTACAAATTACAAGTTCAAGAGCAGTGTAATGAAATATTACTCTTAAGGGTTTTAAGGAAAAAGCTTATTTTTCCCTAAGAAAAGAAAAAATATTACCTTAATCATTCTAAAGGATGAACGCTTTCATTATTTGGGGTGGTAGTTTTAAATATTCATACGGGTAAGACTTAAGTAAGATTAGTTCTTATTAATATCAATAAGGTGAGGGGGAACAAATGAATACTTATCAAACGAAAATTAAAAACGAATATTCACCTGTAAGCGAAGTAATGCGAAAAGATGTAGTTACTATTTTTGAAAACCAAACAATGTTTGAAGCTTCACAATTAATGACGACTAAATCTGTGGGAATGTTATTAGTTATAAAGCAAGATAAAACCCTGATAGGTACATTAACAGATAGAGACATAGTTACACATTGTATTAGCCAAAAGAAAGATGTAAATAAAACCAGGGTTAAAGATTGCATAACACAATTTCCATGTCGTGGGGTACCAAGTATGAGTTGTAAAGAAGCAATGGCACTAATGGCTGGTTGTGGGCTTAGAAGATTACCAATTGTACAAAATGGTGAACTCCTTGGAGTCGTGTCCGTAGCAGATTTAGCTAAATTATTTGGATACTGTCCAAATAATGCATGTAAGAAAGATGACTGCATTCTAATAGATCTTGCACAAAGTCTCCAAAGAACATCTCATCTATTAGAGGAAATAACTTTACAACAATCTACCCAATTAGAAACTCCATCAATGTAAGTTTCTTTTTTCCATATAGGTACTTTGTGTTTAATTTCATTAATCATGAATTCGCAAGCATTAAAAGCTTCTTTCCTGTGAACAGATGATACACCAATCCAAACAGCTATCTCACCAATTGGAACATTACCAATCCTATGAATTGCAATTATGTTTTTCACATCCCACTTTTTATGTGTTTCTTCTTTAATTTCATTCATGACTTTAAGTGCCATAGGGTAATAACACTCATAATATAAATTTGTTATTTCCTTGCCGTCATTATGATTTCTTACTCTACCATCAAAGGTAACAACAGCACCACAAGTTAGATTAGATAAATTACTAAGTAAAACATCTGCATGTATTTTAGATTTAACAATATCAATCAAGATTTTATCCTCCAGATACAAACGGCATAAACACGACTTCATCACCTTCACTTAGTTTTGTATCTAATGTCGCATAAGCTTGATTTACTGCATACAATAATGGCTTTTTCCATTGCTTATTAGGACTTAATTTATTAAAGAGCAGCTCCTGTAAGCCTTTTATAGATTCATCCTGTTTTATATTAATATCAAGCTTATTTGTATTCATAAAATCACTAAATGAAGCAAAAAAGATAACTTGTACTTTTATTGTTTTCATATCAACATTTGTTTTCATATTTCTTAAGTTCCTCAATAAATTATATGTAAACAAATTATAGAATGGGTCATCCTTAAGATTGAAAAACCATCTTTATAGTTGATACTTTACAAATTGATAATGTAATAAAATCTAACTTGTAATAGGTTCAAACTAGTATGTGTTTAAAAAATACTTCTAAATATTTAATATTCATATTTTTAGCTTTAAGCTTTTCTTGGTTTCATCGAGTTCTGGGAGTAGAGACAATCGATAAAAAAAAGCCTGAATATGGTACCTTCAAGTTTAGTGGTTCTATACGTGAAAGAATTGAATTATGGGACTGGTATCAGCCCGGAAAAAGTGTTTCACCGCGTGGCAACAATTACATGTTTAATGGAAGTATCATAAAACTTAATGGTTTATATGAAAATAAAAACACACAGGGTTTTGTTGAGTTTGCAATTCCTTCTTTAATAGGACTTCCACATCAGGCAATAGCACCACCTCCACAGGGATTATTGGGGTTAGGTGGAAATTATCGAGCCTTTAATAGTGGTAATTGGGCAAGCTTCTTTTTAAAACAGGCATACTTTAAACAAAAAGTAAAAGAGAACGGAACTATTAAATTAGGAAGATTTGAATTCTCTGATGGGTTAGAAGTTTTAACCGGAGATCCCACTCTTGATGCACTTAAAAAAATGAGAATTGGAGAAAGGTTAATAGGCAATTTTGGATTTACTCACATAGGAAGAAGCTTTGATGGCTTTGAAGCTATGTTTGATAAGCCAACTCTAAATGCTACAGTTTTTGGAGCATTTCCTACACAGGGAGTGTTTGATTTACAGGGATGGAAAGATCTGCATGATGTAAGAGTTTTATATACTGGTCTTACAAAAGAAGATAGAGCAATGACTCAGGAAGGAAGACTATTTTATATTTTTTATAATGATGCTCGCAATGATCCAACTCTAGTTAAAACTGATAATCGCCCTCTACCTACAAGATTACTTGACAAAAAAGATTTATTTATTCATACCATTGGAAGTCACTACATTAAAAAGGTAGGGCCTTTTGACTTCCTTGGATGGGGTGCAATTCAGCTTGGTAAATGGGGTTTACAGGATCATTTTGCATATGCCTGGGACACAGAATTAGGATTTAAACCACCAAAGATACCTTTTAAGCCATGGGTTCGTATTGGTACAACACAAGGTTCAGGTGACAACAATCCTATAAATGGCTCCCATACTACTTTCTTCCAAATACTACCAACCCCAAGGCAATATGCAAGATTTCCATTTTTTAATATGATGAATTTGAGAGATTATTTTATTCAGCTAATACTGAAACCTCACGATAAAATAACGACAAGATTGGATTATCATATATTAGACCTAGCTCAATCAAAAGACCTCTGGTATGCCGGTGGTGGAGCATTCAGAAATAATATATTCGGTTATTCTGGAGCGCCATCTAATGGAAGTACTGATCTTGCCAACTTCCTGGATTTAAGTCTTGATTATGCAATAAACCCAAAGACAAATTTCACATTTTATTTTGGACACTCCCTTGGACAAAACGTTATAAGGGATATCTATAAGGGGAGTAGAAGAGGAAGTTATTTCTACTGGGAAATTACTAGAAAATTTTAATGATTACCTGAGCAACAGTGTTCATAAGCCTCTTTTGGCAATTCATCCATAGCTATAAAAATTTCATTCTTTTCATCCTTATTAGTGAGCTTGTCAATGTAAGGATATAATATGTTTTCCTCTTTAAGATTATGTTGAGATAAAACTGACAATATCTCTTTTTCCAAACTATCAGTATTGAAATCATTGTTTTTAACTTTTTCGTGAATTGATTCCAGATATTGTTTTATCTGTCTATGTTCTTGTTTCATAACCTGGATAGGACCTCCCGTTACAATGTTTGTCTTTTTTTCAAACACCGGAAATAAAATATTTTCTTCCCAAACAATGTGCCTTTGCAAGCCAATTTTAAACTCCTGAAAGCTGCTTTTGGCTTTTAAGGAATCACTATGTTTTAGAGTAGAGTATAAATCAAATAATTTGTCTAACCTTAAATGATCATTTTGATAATATTCAGTTATAGTAATTTGTTTCATAGATGATGCAATAACCAGGATTTACTAACTCAAGACCAGTATAAAGAAAAAACATATTTATTTTGTCCTTCTAAAGGAGGAGTTATATCTCTAACATTAAATTTATAAACTGAGTTTAATGTGTTTTGCTTAGAATTTTTAAGATCTAGTCTATAGTTATTGAGAAATCTTCTTCAAAACCTTCATAAGAAATATCTAGAATTGCCTCAAATGCTTCTTTCTTTTTAGAAGACCTATCTACAACAGGGTGCAAGACATCATCTTCAAATTCTTCATGCTTAATAAGCGCACTTATTAGCTCTTCTTCTTCTCTACTTGATTCTTCCTTCTGTGATACTTTTAAATATAGTTTTTTTAATAGTTGCAATATCTTTCGATGCTCAACTTTAATCACTTCTACTGCATGAGAAGTATTATCACATCCTTCCTGCAAAAGAATTGGAAATAGTATTCTTTCCTCCCAAAGCATATGTCTTTGGAGATTGCTTGCAAATTTTTCAAACAACTCTTTTGCTTTGTTAGCATCCTTAACTTTTAAGTCTTGGTACTCTTTAAAAAGCCTATTTATTCCTTTGTGTTGCTCATCAAAGTTTTTTGAACCATCGAGTATCATAATTAACACTCCATTTCTGTCCCTTTCCTTCCATAAAACCACCAATTTAGAATTAAACAAAAAGCATAAAAGACTGCAAATCCATATAGTGCTACTTCTGGAGTACCTGCTTTTACCTGAGTACCAATAACATTCGGAACAATAAATGCTCCATATGCTGCAACTGCAGAGATCCAGCCAAGCACAGGACCTGCTAATTTTGCTTCAAATATTATTGGTACCATTCTGAAGTTTGAACCATTTCCCAATCCAGTAGTAATAAATAACAGTAAAAACAATATTAAAAATGGAACAAAATATTGTTCAGGGTGTGCAGCATTGTCTGCCATTTTTACAAAATAAGCAACACCAAAAGTAGAAAGAATCATTACAAGTATATTTATATGATTCACTTTACTCCCGCTTACTTTATCTGATATCCACCCACCAATAGGTCTACAAACTGAACCAACCAAAGGACCAAGCCAGGCATATTGAAAAGGATTTGGGGCATTTGGATTAACAGAACCATCTGGTAAAACTCCAAATATAATTTTTATAAAAAGTGGAAGTGCTGCTGAATAACCAATAAATGAACCGAATGACATGGTGTATAAAATTGTCATTATCCATGTATGTTTATTCTTGAAAATCTGAAACTGATTATCTAGGCTTTTACGAATACTTGCAGGAGAAAGTCTCATTAAAATCATTGTAAGTATTATTGTTGCTGGAATTACAATTAACATGTCTAATTTTAATTGTAAAAGAAGATACAATCCTGCTGCTGAACTGATAAAGCCTACAAACAGTGGTCCAAAAGCTTTAATAATTGCTATTAAATCATTCTCAATATTATGCACTGGTAAATTGTTCATTCCAATTAAAGCTAAGATAGCAAATATTGCTAGAAAAGGAACCCAGACAAACCCTCCATTTTGAATAAAAATTAGTGTGCCTGCTGATTTCCCAGCTACTGCATTTACTAATGGCAACCCAACTCCACAAATAGCACCACATGCTGCAAATGACATAATGAAAGGCAAAACTATCTGCATTACACTTACACCTAGATTTCCCAATCCTGCATTTAATCCTAAGGCTAATCCCTGCATTTTTTTTGGAAAGAAAAGACTGATATTTGACATTGAAGGAGCAAAGGTTCCTCCACCAATTCCAGATAAAGCTGCAAGAATTAAAAAAACCGTATAAGGAGTCTCTTTATCTTGCAATGCAATCCCTACTCCAAATGTTGGTAGTAATAGAAGAACTGTATAAAGGAAATTAATATTTCTTCCACCTGAAATTGCAACTAAAAAAGAAGAAGGTATCCTAAGTGTTGCACCAGTAAGTCCTGCAACAGCAGTTAAAGTAAATAATTGCTGATCATCAAATGGAAACCCTAGGTTTTTCATTTGAACAGTTATAATACTCCACATTAACCAGACAGAAAATGCAAGTAAAAGACATCCTATTGATATCCAAAGGTTTCTATAAGCTACATGCTTACCAGTAATTTCCCAAAATGCTCTATCTTCTACATCCCATTTTTCTAATTTAGACATTGCCGTCTCCTTCTTTATTTTTTTCTAAGTTCATCTAAGAGAGCTTCTCCATGAATACCCATAAGCCACTGTAC
>JAHFBE010000011.1:11671-41268 GCA_023250205.1 Candidatus Melainabacteria bacterium
ACTGCAAAAAATGCAAGGATAATATGAATAATATATTTCTTTAAATTAGCTAAAAATAATTTTGCCGGGTGTCCATCTTCTTTGCTTATTGCTAAAGTGCCATCTAAATATTCTTGAGCATCAGGTATACCGTCTTTGTCAATATCCATTTTTTGACCAATTTCTTTTGAAAGATCCTGAGGTCTATATCTAAGCTCAAGAATGTTCTTTTTGCCAATATGTTCTACTAGCTTATTTCCAAAATCGTTTAGTATTGGATTTTCAACCTTTTGCCCAGGTGCAAAAGCAGCTCTTGCTCTCATAAGCTTCTCCATATCTTCTTTGTTTAAAGAACTGATTTGTCCTGGCTCATGTCCTTCTGGACCATCACCATGTGCATGACAAAGTGCACAATTTGTAGCTCTTCCTGAAACTTTTCTGGAGTATTCATAGAACTCGGGATAAGCATTAACTCCTTGCTGGAAGACAAAAACAAGAATAAAAGCAAATAATATATTTTTCATTAATGTCCTCCTTTCACAAGAGTAACTATTGATTCTCCGAACACCGTCATAATTACAAAATATATAAAAGCAAGGATTGCTAAAAATGCAAGTGTTTTCCTGCTTGTTCCTGCAAATATTTTTGGTACAAGGAATAAGATAATCACTAATACTATTGATGCTACTAAAATAATCCAGAAAGGGAGTATTTCCATTGGATAGTATATAAAGAAGAAGTACCACTCTGGTTTAATTCCTTCTGGAGTAGAACCAAGAGGGTTATATGGTTCCATAAGAGGATAAGGAAAGAAAGAATCAATAGGAATAGTTATTGCAAGTACAAATAAGATAAAGAATACTATTGCCCAAAGACTAAAGTCTTTAATAAGAAAATCTGGGAAAAACTTTTCATGCACAGTAACTTCTTTATCTACTCCTTTACTCATCCCATGAAGCTGTACAACAAGTAAATGCATTCCTAAAAATGCAAAAATACAAAGAGGTAATATTACTACATGGATTGCAAAAAATCTGCTTAATGTCTCTTGTCCGACAGTAGCTCCCCCCTGAATAAGTTCTACAATTTGGTGTGGTATTTTTGAATACTCACCTGGTAAATATTGACCAACAACTCCTATAAACTCCAGTGCAACTTTTGTTGCATTTACTGAAAGCTGGTGCCATGGAAGAAGATATCCTGTAAAAGAAAATCCAAACGTAATAAACAAAAGGATGACTCCTGTAACCCATGTTATCTCCCGGGGCTTTTCAAAAGCTTTCATTGCAAAAGTAGTAAGTAAGTGTAATATTACGATAAGAACCATTGCAGATGATGTCCATGCATGCAGATTTCTTATTACAGCTCCACCGGGAACTTGCTCTGTAATAAATTTTACAGAATCATAGGCTTCTTCAGTAGTTGGCTGGTAATAAAAAAGTAGAAGTAATCCAGTAATAAGCTGAATAGTAAAGAAAAGAAGTGCGAGTCCACCCAAATAGTATGCCCACTTCATTTTATGCTGTGGTACTTTTTTATTATAGACCATAGACTTGAGATTAAACTTATCAAGAGGAAGTCTCTCTCGCATAGGATCTAACACTTTTGAAAAAATACTCATATTTCTTCACTCCTAGCAATATAAACTTTGTACTCATTTAATTTGGATTTGTCTATATTTACTACAACTTGATCATTCACATCTTTTAGTAAGAAATTGATTTTTGGAAGCGGTTCAAGAGCCGGTCCATCAATTACATTTCCCGTTTTAATATCAAAGTGAGAAATATGACAAGGACATAAAAGTTTTCCATCTTTTACTTTATTTGCTATAGTACAACCTAAATGAGTACACTTTGCAGAGTAAAGAACAGGAAGCCCATCCTCCCCTTTAAAAGCAAGACCCGGCTTCATTTTGTAATCAATAAAATATAGCCCTTCTTCATTTTTAAGATCTTTCAGATCGGCAATATGAATAAACTCATTTATAAGCCTTTCATGTTCAAGTTCTTTTTGTTTTACAGCTTTTTTTATTTTTTCTAATCTTCCCTTTAAAAATTTTGCTTTTTCCTCTCGAGATAAAGCAGGTCCAATGAAAAAAGGAATGATTTTGTCAACTATTCCAATCAAAAGAAGAACGACACCAGTTGTTATGCCGATTAGAGCTTTTAAGAAATATCTTCTTGTTGTATCTTCTGTTTCTGCAATTACTACAGCTTCTTTTTGTCTTCTAAAACTCCAGACAACTACCTGAGGCAATCTTCCAATGTATGTAATTGGAAGAGAAAACATATGGACTAATCTGGTAAATGGAACAAGAAGAATAATTAACCAGGCAATTACTATATGAGCTTTAATAACAAAAGGAAGCTCTTTTACATAAGACATATCTGGATTAAAAGTAAATATGCTATGCATATATGGACCAACAATTCCAGGAGACCAGGAGGATCCCCACTGGTAAAGGGTTGCAGTAAGTATTCCTAGAACTATTTGTACAGTTAAAAGCGTTAATATCACCAGATCCATATTGGAAGTGACAGCTTGTATCCTTGAGTTTCGAAGTCTTCTAACAAAAAGAACTATTAAACCAAATAATGCAAACAATGCTGCAGTAAGACCAATGATTTCTAGAATATACATAACTGTCTTATTAGCAACAAGTGACTGTAATAGCTTGGGTGTAAAAAATGCTGCTCCATGTCCTAATATGATAATAAATAGACCAATATGCCATGGAACTGAACCCCATAAAAGTTTTTTCTTTTCAAGAAACTGTGATGATAGAGATGAAAACCCATATCTATTTGAATTAAATCTGTAGATTGTTACTACAATTATTGAAAATAGTGCAACATAAGGAAGTCCTATAAATAAAAAATAATCATGCATTGTTCGGCTCCTTTGTTAGACTGGATTCTGCAATTGTTTTAATAGTTAGCAATAGGTGTTGGTAAGGGTTTGAGTTATCTTTGACTTCATTAACTGTATTAATTTTTTGACGATTTGTCATCCCAAGAGAAGCTGAATTCCAGTATTGTGCAGCAGAGGCATCATCATCCAAATCTCCATTTTTTATATCACATCCAAATTCGTTCAACATTAAGTTTGTCGGATTAATTATGCATTCAGAAAGAAGAGCATTAAATTTGTTTTCGTCTTTAAGAGACGATGCAAGCTTTAATATTAAAGAAATATGATCTGGAAGTTCTGTCCCGATTTCTAAATTATTGTCTTTAAAAGCTTGTTTTAAGCGAGCCATAAAATTACCTCTTTTAAAACCATCTTCTCCAAATATATGAACTCCTACATATGGAGTGCATATTGAGTTTAATTCAAAGGTTTTTACATATAGCTCCTGCAATTCATCAATTGAACTTTCTTTTACAGGAATCGAAAATTTGCTAAATTGATTTTTAAATTCCGGGTTAACTTCATCTAAGCTGGATTCAAATTTGATTAAAAGATCTTTGAAGTCATCTTTGGGGTATTCAAGAAGTTTTGCTAATAAATTAAAATCCATTAAAATCCCCTCGTCGGTTCTTTTATTTCCCCACATCCTGTACAACCCTTACATACTTCTGGTTCTTTAGTAGCCATAGCTTCTTCCCTTTGAATCGGTGGTAAAACAAATCTTTCACCAACGGTTGCAAGTGTAGTTATTTTATATATTTCTTCAGCTTCTTCTTCAGAGATATCTGCTTCTCTCATTATTTCATGTACTTTGCCGCTATCTAAATCTCCCAGTTGCTGCATTCTTTTAAAGTAACGTACCGCCATCATTTTTTTTAATGCGTAAGTAACAATTTCTTCATTACCTGCACTAAATAATTTCGCCAGATATCTTACGGAAAATCTTGCATTATCTAGACTTGTGAAAAATTCTCTAGCTGAGTGATCATACAATCCATTCACCACTTTCCCTAGAACAGGCAGTAATGGAGGAACATAAAAAAGCATAGGAGATGTTCTCCATTCGGGATGTAGTGGTAGAGCTAATTTCCACTTCACTACATACTTATAGACTGGCGAATTACAGGCAGCATAAATAAATTCATCACTAATTCCATTTGCTTTTGCTGCTTCTATTATCTTAGGATCGTAAGGATCTAAAATTATTTTTCTTTGTGATTCAACAAGACTATGATTTGGAACTTTCATTGCGTCTGGAATTTGATCTGCATCATACAAAAGAACACCTAAGTATCTTATTCGACCAACGCATGATTGGAAGCATGAAGGTGGTTGTCCTGTTTCAAGTCGTGGATAACATAATATACATTTTTCAGCTTTACCCGTTTTCCAGTTATAATACATTTTTTTATATGGACATGCCACAACACATGCACGCCAGCCTCTACATTTGTTTTCATTGACAAGTACAATTCCATCTTCCCCTCGTTTATATAATGCACCTGATGGACATGCTGCAACACAAGATGGGTTCACACAATGATTACAAATCCTTGGTAGATACATCATTGAAATATTTTCAACTTCCATCATTAAATCTTTTTCTTCTTGTGAAAGTCCTTCAAGATTTGGATCATTTTTTGCGTAAAGATTTGATCCACCAAGATCATCATCCCAGTTTGGTCCTGCATTTATTTCAATAGGTTCACCTGTAATTTTTGATATGGGGATTGCTGTGGGCTGATCATCACTTAGTGGAGCATTAAACAAATCTTCATATTTATATGTCCATGGTTCGTAATAATCATCAAGCCCGGGCATATTTGGATCATAAAATAACTGCAATAAGCTCTCTAATTTGTTATCTGCTTTTTTTAATTTAAGTTCACCTTTTTTATCAAGCTCCCACCCACCGTTATAATTTTCTTGGTCTTCCCATTTAATGGGGTAACCTGTTCCTGGCTTTGTTTCTACATTATTCCACCACATGTACTCAGTACCTTCACGGTCTGTCCAAACATTTTTACAGGAGACGCTACAAGTATGGCATCCAATGCACTTGTCTAAATGAAATACCATTGATATATGAGCTCTTACATCCATTTTTATATAAGTTCAGACAAGCTGAACTTTCCTTTGGCTAACCTATAGCGTTCGACCGGATTTACCGAATGAATCGGATAAATCCTACAATTGCAAGTACATAAACTATTAAATATCAAAATTTGACCTCCTTAAGTTTTTTAATTACTACATGAGTTTCTCTATTTACACCAGGTGGTCCCCAATAATTAAAAGCATAAGTGAATTGTGCATAACCACCAATCATAAATAATGGTTTTAGCCTTACACGAGTTAAACTATTATGCCCACCAGCTCTTTTCATATTTCTTTCTGGAGATTTTGGAACGGATAAAGTCCTTTCTGGGGAATGGTAAATCATACAGATTCCTCTGGGTAGCCTGGAACTTACACAGGCACGTGTACAAACCACTCCATTATCATTGAATATTTCTACCCAGTCATTATCTTCAACACCAATTAAATCAGCATCTTTATCATTTATCCATAAAGGTTCAACCCCTCTTGATAATGTCTTCATACGAAGAGTATCACCAAAAGTAGAATGGATTCCCCATTTTCCATGAGGAGTTAAATAATTTAAAATTATACTTTTACTTCCTTCTTTTGTTTTAACCAGATCTCCATATGTTCTTGCATCTATTCTTGATTTGTGAGTGGGAAGGTGTTCACCAAACGCTATATAAGCCTCATGATCTAGATAAAAATGTTGCCTGCCAGTTAATGTTCTCCATGGAATCCGTTCCTCAACATTTAACACATATGATGAATATGTTCTATTATTATTTATATTTCCTGTCCAAAATGGAGTAGTAAGAATTCTTCTAGGAGCACTTATAATATCTTCAAAAGTAGTTCTTACTGCTCTTGTATCTTTTCCAAGATGAGTTAAATCAAGTCCTGTTTTTTTTGATTCAGCTTCAAATGCTCTGTATGCAATCTCCCCATTTGTTTCTGGACCAAATCCAAGAATATAATTACATGCAGATAAATCTTCTTTTAATGAAATATATTCATTGCCGCCCCATTTTTCAGTAGGATTGTTTTTAAGATACTCATCATATAAGTCTTTTATATCCACTTGAATTCCATGCATAGATAAGCCATTGTTTTTTACTCCATGTCCAAGTGAAATAAATTTGTTGTAGATTTTTGTAAAATCCCTTTCTACGACTTTTATATTTGGCATTGTTTTTCCAGGGACAGGTTCACACTCTCCCTTTGACCAGTCTTTAACAGTACTTTGTGTGATTTCTCCTGGAGTGTCGTGTTGAATTGGTGTAACTATAATATCTTTTTGTGGAACTGGTAAATATTTTTCTGCAATGCTTGTAGTTTCTTTTGCTATACCTCTAAAGATTTCCCAATCACTCTTTGATTCCCAGCATGGTGTTACAGCTGCTTGTAGCGGATGGATGAAAGTGTGCATGTCTGTGGTATTTAAATCATTCTTTTCATAATATGTGGCAGCTGGAAGAATAATATCAGAGTAAAGTGCTGATGTATCCATTCTAAAGTTAAGATCAACAATCAGATCCATTTTCCCGACAGGAAGTTTATCGTGCCATGTTACATCTTTTACTTCTGTTTTACTTATCTCTTCTGCAATTAAATTTGTATGTGTACCAAGATAGTGCTTTAAAAAGTATTCATGTCCTTTAGCTGATGACATTAGTGCATTCCCTCTCCAGATGTAAAACACTCTAGGGAAATTTTCTTCAGCATCAGGATCTTCCACAGCAAATTTTAATTCTTTGGTTTTTAACTTACTTACAACATAATTAATTATTTCATCATCTGTTTTTGCACCTTGATTTATTGCATCTTTAGCAATCTCTAAATTACTTTTATTAAATTGTGGATAAAATGGTAACCAACCGCATCGTACTGCCTGAATGTTTTTGTCTATAGTATGCCCGGATGACATAGGATGATTTTCATTTGATACAGTACAAATTTCATGAAATGGTTTATCATAGCGCCATTGGTCACTATGAATATAGTGAAATGATGGGGCGTTCTGTAATCTGGGAGGTGCTCCCCAATCTGCACCAAATGCAAATGGTGCCCATGCTGCCATAGGTGCAAGCTTTTCCTGCCCAACATAGTGATTTAGCCCACCACCATTTTTACCTACACAACCGGTCATCATTAATACAGTGATTATTGAACGATAAATAAGATTATTATGATACCAGTGATTTACCCCAGCACCAATTATTACTGAACATTTTCCTTTTGAAAGTTTTGCCGTGGTTGCCCATTGTTTTGCAAAATCAATTACTACACTTGCCTTAACACCTGTGAACTTTTCCTGCCATGCTGGCGTATAAGTAGCTTCTTCTTCATAAGAAGTTGGGTACTCCCCGTGCAATCCTCTGCTAATACCATATTGAGCCATTAGAAGATCGAAAATAGTTGTTACATAAATATCCCCATTAACTGTTTTAATTCTTTTTGTTGGTACACCTCTTCTAACTGTTTTATCATTTGTACTTTCTGTGAAGTCAGGGAATGTGACCGACAAGGTCTCATCTTTTTCTTCGATAAAAGTAAGTAGAGGACTTATTTCTTCTCCATTCATTCCTTCTTTATTGTTTAGATTCCAATTTCCTTTTTCTTTTTGCCACCTGTATCCAATAGTTCCATTAGGAAGTTTAATAGAGTTTGACTTTATGTCAAATACAAAAGATTTCCACTCTGCATTTTCTTGACTTTTTGTTTCTTCTATTTCAGAAGCATTTAAAAGTTTTTCTGCTTCATATGCCCCGCGATTATTTTTATTTAATTTCACAAGGAAGGGGGCATCTGTAAAATTTTTCATGTAATCTTCAAAATATTCTGTTCTGTTCTTACTGAAAAACTCTTTTAAAATCACATGACCAACAGACATCCAAAATGCACTATCCTGTCCCTGGTGTATTGGAATCCATTCATCCCCAGCCTTGCAGGTTTGGTTAAAATCCGGCGAAAACACTACTACCTTAGATCCATTATGCCTGGCTTCAACCAAAAAATGTGCATCAGGAGTTCTTGTCATAAAAACATTTGAGCCTACTACAGCAACAAATTTTGAATGATACCAGTCTGCACTCTCAGCTACATCAGTTTGTTCTCCCCATACTTCAGGAGATGCAGGAGGCAAATCACAGTACCAGTCATAAAAGCTCATACTGACACCACCCATTAACTGTAAGAATCTTGCCCCTGCTGCATAACTTATCATGGACATAGCAGGTATTGGAGAGAATCCAATTATTCTATCTGAGCCATATTTGCTAATCGTATAAATATTTGCAGCAGCAATAATTTCATTTGCTTCATCCCACGAACATCTTCTAAGTCCACCTTTTCCACGAGCATTTTGATATTTTTTTCTTGATTCAGGATTTTCTTGTATTAGCTTCCAGGCTTCAACAGTATCTCCATTTGTCTTACTCTTTGCTTCTCTCCACAGATCAAGCAATAAACCCCTTATATATGGATATTTTACTCGTAGCTGACTGTATATATACCAAGAATATGAAATCCCACGCTGACATCCTCTTGGTTCATAAGGAGGAATATCTTTTCCTAATTTTGGGTAATCTAGTGCTTGAAGTTCCCAAGCAACAATTCCATTTTTTATATAAATATTCCAACTGCATGAACCAGTACAGTTTACTCCATGTGTACTTCTTACCACTTTGTCATGTTGCCATCTGTTTCTATAGAACTCTTCCCACGAACGTTCAGTAGGATTGAGAATATCTTTAATCCATGACATTTAGTTTCTCCTTATTTTTTTATGTACATCGGTTAATCGATTTCTATAAAAGAAAGCCACAAGTCCAAGTAATATAAAAACCCCACCCACACTTAATAGATGAAACATAGGACTTGGTTTTTTTGTTTTTTTATCTTTTATAGAATCAAGATATGCCACTATGTGAACAGCTTCTTGTTGCGTTATCTTGTGATCTTTATAAGCATCTTTCATTACTTTCCACTGAGAGTTTACTATTGCAGAAACAAGATTTGCTTTTGAAAAATCTTTAAAAACATCTGTTAGTGGTGGTCCAAGTTTTCCACCACCCCAACCTTTTGCTTCACGAGTACTGTGGCATGACACGCAAGAAACTCCACCATTTGATAATGGTTTTTTACCAATAAAGAATTCAAAGCCTTTCTTTGCATCTGGAGGTTCTAGTTTAGCTTCAGCAATCTTAGATAGCCTTTCAAACTCTTTCGTGATTCTTTCCTGAACAGTTGTCGATTTAATAAAGCTTGCATATCCTTTTATTTCCTCTTCTTCCATCGGTCCAACTTTTTCCTGCATTCTTTTTATGGCTTGAATTAAATCTTCTACCGGAAACTCAGTCGATTTTATAAGATCTGGTCCCGTTAGTTTTCCTTTTCCAATCGTATGGCAGCCTGCACATTTAAGCACAAACAATTCAGCCTGCTCATCCTTTTTATTCTCTACGCTTAAGTCTTTGTTATTGATCGTTGAAACAGTTGTATTGTTTTTAACTATTATTGATTCTATTTGAGCTTGTGCAAAAGGGATTATCACCGAAAGCATTAATATAATAATAGTGAAAATTGGTAACTTAAATTTGTTTTTTTTCTGTTTAATATGCACATATAGTAGGTTATTTGAATAACACAAAACATCCATCAATCAAAAGAATGAGAGCTGTTGAATTGTTATATTCCTAGGAGAAGATGCTTAAGAACTATCCTTTGAGATATTTAAATCGCTCTTAAGGATGATGTAATAGAAGGAACAAAAACTTTGCTTTAGAAACATTTAGTTATAGACTTTATAGCTGCAATTAATAGTACTACAGATAAAATTTTTCTAAGTGCTAAACTTGAGAACTTATGTGCTCCCATATATGAACCAATACATCCACCAATAAGTGCAACAATTATAAAAGGTAAAAGAACTTCTATTCTAATATCATTATGAGTATATCTTCCAGCTAGTCCAGCTATTGAATTAACCAAAATAAAAAATGCAGCTGTTGCTGATGTTTCTTTAGTTCCTGCCCACCGCATAAGAATCATTATTGGACTTAAAAATATTCCACCACCCACTCCTATAATTCCTGACAGAAGCCCAATACTAGCTCCTGAAGTTAGAGTAATTGGATACTTAGGCAGTTTAATGTTACTTTTTATATCTTTTTCGTTTGATGGCATTACCATTCTTATCGCTGCAAAGATAAGTGCTATTGCAAGTAAAAGATAGTAAATTTCATTAGAGATATGAAGCACTCCTCCAATAAATGCTGCTGGTATAGAGGTAAGAGTAAATGGAAGAGTAAGCTTAAATGAAAAATAACCTGCCTTCATGTAAAAGTAAAAAGCTATTCCAGAAACTAAAATATTTAAGATTAGTGCTGTAGTAGCCATTTCATTTGGTGAAAAAGAAAAAAAAGAAAGTATTGCTAAATAACCAGAAGCTCCACCATGACCTACTGATGAATAAAGTATTGAGACAAAAAAGAGTAAAACTGAAATTAGAACTATAGTTGATATAGAATAATCCATAGACTAAAATTATAAGCTAATTCCATGAAATGAGTTCTATTTCTACATTTTGTCCTTTATGTATTAAATCTTTGTCTCTTGGAAAATGAATTAAACAGTTAGCTTCAGCTATTCCACCCAACATATGAGAACCCTGACCTTTTGTAGGCTCTACAATAAGACTACCGTTTTTTTGCTCTGCAACTGCTCTTACAAACTCAAGTCTGTTTGTTTTCTTTTTTAAATCAGATTCAAGTTGTGCTTTTACATGAAAAGAAGATTTGTTTATTTGTCCCATCATCTTTAAAAGTGCCGGCTTAATAAGCTGATGATAAGAGACTAAAGAAGAGACCGGATTTCCTGGCAAGCCAAAAACTATTTTCTTTTTATTTTTTTTAATACAAGTTCCAAAATAATTAGGTTTTGCAGGTTTTATCGCAACCGTTGTAAAGTATGTTTTAATACCAAGCTCGTATAATACTTCTTTTACAAAATCATAATCACCGACAGATACTCCTCCAACAGTAATAATTACATCACTAGTTGATATTGCTTTTTGCACTTGTTTTGTAATTATTTGTTTCTTGTCTTTTGCAAAAAAAAGTGAAATATTTTCTATTCCGAGTTCTTTAAGGCAAGCAATAAGAGAATAAGAGTTAGATTCATAAATTTTCCCGGGCAATCGCTTCTTCCCAGGTTTTACAAGTTCACTTCCTGTGACGATAATTGATACTTTTGGTTTTTTATATACATAAAATGAACTGTATCCAAGACTTGCAAGAAGACCGATTACAGGTGGTGTTATTTGTTTCCCCATACAAACGACTTCCTTACCCTTACAAAATTCTTCTCCTTCCCTTCTAATATTTCCCCACTTCATGGCAGACTTTTTGATAAGGATTTTATTTGACGCTTCAAGACAAAACTCTTTCATCACGACAGCTTCAACACTATCTGGAATAATTGCCCCTGTAAGAATTTTCACTGTTGTACCTGGCGTTATTAAAATCTTTCCAGAATCGCCTGCTCGTATAGTTCCAATAAGATCCAATTCAACAGGCAATTCAGCTGAAGCATCTTTAATATCTGAAACTTTAACACCAAATCCATCTACTGCTGAATTATCAAACAAAGGTATATTAAATTTAGCCTTTATATCTTCTGCCAGTACATAACCACCTGAATCCTTAAGTTTGATCTTTTGTTTTCCAATAGGAGTAGTATTTTTAAGTACTAATTTCAATGCTTCATCAAATGAAATCATATATTCACCTTTTCTTTTTCTTTCTTTTCAGCATGACCATATCCCCATATCATCTTAAAGGAATGAAGTACTGCAGGAAATATTGCGTTTAGTGAATCACTTACTCCACCTCTTGATCCAGGAAGATTGATAATCACCGTTTTTCCACGAAGACCGGCTCTTCCCCTTGAAAGCATAGAGTACGGTGTTCTTTCTTGCCCATATGATCTCATCGTTTCTGGAATACCAGGGATTTCTCTTTCAATCACTTTTTCCATCGCTTCAGGTGTATTATCCCTTGGACTAAAACCTGTTCCGCCTGTTGTTAAAACTAAATCTAAACTCAATTTGTCTGAGTAATAGATTAGAGTATTTTGAATATCTTCTACATTGTCAGGAATTATTTTATACTCAATGAGTTCAACCCCTTCTTTTTCTAATCTTTCAACAATTGTTTTCCCTGATTTATCTTCTTTTTTCCCAGCCGCAATGGTATCCGACATAACCAAAACTGCAGCACGTAGTTTTGTTTTATATTTATCTTTAAAATCTGATTTTCCGCCTGTTTTCTCTAATAATTTTACACAAAGAATTTCCATCTCTTCATCAAGCATTTTCATCATGTCATAAAGAGTAAGCGCTGCAATCGATGCTGCTGTAAGTGCTTCCATCTCAACACCTGTTTTATAAATCGCTTTAACTTCTACATTAACTACAATTTTTTCATCTTGAAGTTCAAAATCTACCCCGACATACTCTATTGGCAGTGGATGACAATAAGGAACAATATTACTGGTATTTTTTGCCCCGCTTATAGCTGCTACTTTTGCCACTTCAAGTGGGTTTCCTTTTGGAATTTTGTTCTCTTTAATAAGGTTAATTATATTTGGTGAAACTTTTAATATTGCCTGGGCCTTAGCTTCTCTTAAGGTCGTTATCTTTTTTGAAATATCCAGCATCTATCCTCCTATTTCCACCATTCTTCTGTTTTCTTCATTAACCAACTCTTCTACTGGCTTATGTTCTAATGGTTTGTTATATAGTGCATAAAGTATCATATCAGTTAATTCACAATCAGTTGCACCATTTCTAATAGCTTTTTTTAAATCAATCTCAGTATTGTCAAACAAGCAGGTTTTCAGTTTTCCATCAGCAGTTAGTCTTACACGATTACAGGTACTACAAAAACTTTCTGACATGGAAGTAATAAAACTAACTGTTCCAAGAAGACCTCTGATACAAAAATCTTTTGCAACATTAGATGCCTCTCTTTTAATCGGGAGCAGTTTATATTGAGCTTCAATTGTCTTTTTTATTTGAGCGTATGGAACAAAATAAGAAAGATCCCAATTGTTCTCTTTAAAAGGCATAAGTTCTATGAAACGAACATTAATTGGTTTATCTTTTACAAAATCTATAAAATCTAGGATTTCATCATCATTAACCCCTTTCATTACAACTACATTTAGTTTTAATTGTGAAAATCCTGCATCAATAGATGAACTAATTCCCTCCATGATTTGTTCAAAATAATCTCTTTTGGTAATCTGTATAAATCTTTCTTTCTTTAAAGTATCTAAACTTATGTTAATTGTATTTAGTCCACACTCTTTATAAACAAACGCTTTATCTCTTAGAGAGATTCCATTAGTTGTCATTGCTAAAGTTTCGACCCCTTGCAACCCTGAAAGTTTTCCAATCAAATCTTCAATATTTTTTCTAATCGTTGGCTCACCACCAGTTAAACGAATCTTTGTTACACCTAATTCAATAAATAACTTTGTAATTCTTCTAATTTCTTCGTAAGATAAGATTTCAGAGTGTTCCTTCCAAGGAATACCACCGGCAGGCATACAATAAGTACACCTTAAATTACATCTATCAGTAACAGATATTCTAAGATAGGTATGTTTCCTGCCAAAACGATCAAACAATTTACTCATGCTAATAACACTACCTCATTATTTATATTATTTAAATCATGTGGAGTATTTATGCTCTTCAGTTTACGAACCTCTTCCTTTTTTACAAGTAAAACATATGATATAGGTGAGTTGTTGATTAGTTTGCAAAGTGATAATTTTTCATTTTCAATTGCATCCCTAATTTTTGGCAACCAAGATTTTGAGTAAATACCTGGAAAAGGAGTAAACTTTTCTGGAGTCAAAAAGAATCTTGGAGTTATAGTCCTATCTCTAGTAAGAAGTACCAAAATATCAGACGCAACAAGTGGCTGGTCGCAGGAAATGACTAAATACTCGCTATCAATTCCACTTGCTAGTAATGCTTCAAGCCCAGACAGTGGTCCCTTTCCAGCAATGTTGTCATGAATAATTTCTATATTGTCTCCTTGTTTTGGAGTGTAACCTTCACACTTACCAACAATAACAACTTTTTTACAAATATCTTTCAAGTGTCCAATAACATGTTCAACCATTGGGCGTTCATCCCAAAGAACAACACTTTCTTTAGGTTTACCCATCCTTGAGCTTTTCCCTCCAGCAAGAATTGCTCCTGTATGATTCCATATGTTGTTTTCATTAAAAGACATATTTAAAATTATAACTAAGTAGAATTATACAAACATCAATCTTTTGAGTTTTGTATATCCTCCAGAAGGATGGTAAGTGACTATTAATGTCTTTTTATAGTAAGCTTTTGTTTAAGCTAGGAATAAAAACATGAAGCAAATTTTAGAAAACATTTGGACATGGTCAGTATTTTCAGAAGAGAAAGGATATAACTTCAATAGTCTATTAATTTCAGATGGTAATAAAAGAGTTTTAATTGATCCAGTTAAAACTACTGAAGAGGATTTTAGTTTCATTAAAAGCAAAGCCCCCTTTGAAGCCATTTATTTAACAAACAAAGATCATTTTAGAGATACTTACAATCTAAAAACAAAGCTAAGTATTCCTACATGGATACATAAGGAAGACAAGCAGTATTTGGAAAACGATGTAGATTATACATTCTCTAGTGGAGATAAACTTGCCTGTGGAATAGAAGTAGTTCATCTTAGTGATCAAAAATCACCTGGTGAATGTGCTTTTTATATTCCAAGCAAAAAGGTATTAATTCTAGGTGATGCTTTAATAGGATATCCAGCTGGAAGTCTTAAACTTTTACCTGACAGTAAATACAAAGATATAAACAAAACAAAAGAAGAACTTTTCAAACTTCAATCCTTATCTTTTAATATCTTGCTTTTAGGTGACGGGGAAGCAATCTTAGAAGATGCACAAGAAAAAGTTATTCAGTTTTTACAAAACAATTTACCTATAGCTTTCAAATAACAATTAACCTAAATCAGCATAATATCCTGTTGTCCTCCGCAAGTTTGTTTTAAAATATTCAAGAATGAATACAACGCTGACAAAAGAAGAAAAAGTCTCTGATTTATACAAATCACAAAAAACCATAATAATAATTGTTAGAGCAGAAGAAGACCTGATTTATAAGCTAAACAATTACATCCTTCCACTTGGGACAGGTGGAACAGAAAAAAACATAGTTCAAAATATTAAAATCTTAAAAAAAACACATAAAATACACCTGGTAATTATAGGCATTGATAAATATTCAAATGAGGTTTTTGCGCCAGATATAAACATCATTCCAATACCTTTAAGAAATAATAATGTTTCTAACCTAGTTAATTTCTTTAAGACCTTATTGTCAAAAGAACTGTTTGGTATCAAAACGTTAAAGACAGATAAAACAATAGTTTTAGTTCACGGACAATTTATTCCTGCTTTATTACTCAAGCTCTTTCACCCACAGATTAAAGTAGTGCTTCTATTAGAAGGTACGTTTAAAAGTTTTGCATGGTCATTTTATATAAATAATTTTCTATTAAAATGTGCATATTTTGTAACCTCACTTCTATCAATTTTCATTATTGACAAAATAATTACAGACAGGAAAACTTTCTGGCTTTTAAACACAAAGATTGGATTTCTTAGAAAGAAGACCTTTTTTCTTGCAAATTCAATAGATAAAAAGATTTTTAATTCTGAGAAAGAAAATACAAACAACAAAGAATTACCAAGCGGAAACTTCCTTCTTTACGTTGGCAGATTAAATTGCATTCCAGCGAAGAATCCGGAATTGTTATTAAAGTCATTTGAAAAAGTATACAAATACAATAAGAATATAAAACTTCTTATAATAGGAATCAATTATGAAACCTTAAATCAACTAAAGAGTAAGTTTAAAATCAACAATACTGATGGTATTCATTGTATAAAAAAAGTGCCAAATTATGAGCTTCCAACTTTTTACCAAAATGCGGCTTTGACATTATTAACTTCAAACTTTGAAGGTACACCCTATACAATCCTTGAATCACTTGCATGTGGAACTCCCTGCATTACAACAAAAGCAATAGACTCTGACACAATAATAAATAATGGTTTTAATGGCTATATTTGCAAGAGTTTTAGCCCTGATGATTTTGCAGAGTTAATTATAAAAGGTTTAGAACTATCAAAAAATATAAAGAATAGAGACATGAGTCTGTTAAATCCCATTTACTTGATTGAAAAGAGGGAGAAGAATCTGTTAAGTGCTTTAAACTCTTTTCACATTAGAGAATGAGTACAATCCTAATTATTTTCTCAAACATCTGCGTTGATTAATTTGAATACCAGGAATGACTTTATAACAATTAAAAAAAATGGGATGGCACTTGCTAGGAATATTGTTTAGAACAAACTTATCGCTTTTACTTTGAAAGTCATTATGATCTACGATTATGTAATCTATTTTATTTCCCCGGATAAAATCTTCAACTATCTCAGGTTTATCAGAATAATAAGCATTATTCCAATCTAACATTCTAGAACTTATTTTTTTATAGTAGTTTTTATGAAAGGGAACATCTGATTCATTGCTAATAAAAATGCTTTTGTGAGAAAAGGCTGGAATATTATCAGCGATGTTAAGCGGAGCAGCTATTGTCGCACTCCCGGGGAGAGATTGTAAATATCTTAGTATCATTTTTTTATTTTGCCCTAAGGAAATCAGATCGTCTTCCCAAAAAAGTGAAAAAATTAGCAATAAAGAAATAGCCATAAGAATCAATCGATATCTTTTCTTAGATTCAATGGAGCAATCAATTTGATATAAAAGCCCACCCGCTAAAAAGACTAAAAGAACAGGAACTCCATATTGGAGGTAACGCTGAGGAAGATACAAATAAAACATCATAATCAACGCAAAGATATATAGAATGATTGAACTAAAGAAAACACTCCATATCAGTCTTGGCAAGAGAGTACGATATAAAATTAGCCTCTTCCTCAATAGAAATAAAACAAGTATCAAGACTGCACCTAGGACAAATCCTTTAAAGTGAATACTACACACTGCTTCATTAAGTTTTTGAATAACCAAATGATCACTAAAAAGACCATATGTAAATGGAAAGACCTTTATTCTCCCATTCAAGTAGAACTCTGGCATAGAGAGTGCATCTTTAATATTTACTAGTTGACCAAATTTATGATCAATTGGAGTCTTTAAATAACGGTAAGCAAGTACAAATAATCCTGAAACAATAGCAGCTAAAGAATATAATATCTTTTCTCTTTGTTCTGGTTTTCTTCTATCAAGAATTAATTCTATGATAATCATTAAAACTGAAACAAAAAAAACAGTTGGATAAGTAAGGCATTGTAAGCATAAACAAGGAATTATCCATATATAATTTCGTGTAGTGTATAACCATAAAAACAGAAATGTAAGAGGATAAAAAAATGCTCTTGCCAAACCTCCCGATAAATTACTACAACTCCAAACAAATAAATTAAATACATACGAGACCCAAAAAGCATATCGACTATTTAGACTGGCTTCTGCAATCTTAAAGAGAAAAAATGTTGCAAATAAAACCAGAGGAAAAGGTAGGATTTGACTAAGTCGAATAGGATCTAAGCAACAAGATAAAATATTATAGATACAATAAAGAACAGGTGAAATAAAACTACTTTGAGTAAAGTATGAAGCAATATAATCATTTTTAAACAGTTCAGGCTCTCTAATACGTGCCATCCAGTAGATTTGATTTCTTACATCATCATTAATTGCATAATGGTCAAAGAATACTCGATGTTGTATAAAGCAAGCTAATATAAGGCTAAATGCCAATGAGAAGAATAAATATAAGTTTGATTTCTTCATTTGGAGAGTTTTTATTATCAAGGAACTATCTTATTACAAAAGAGATGTTGTGGCTTTACGATTATTATTATTTGCTTATTTTTTTTAAGATTATTTCATCCAAGCTGATTTTTCCTGGTCCAGTAGTTAAAAGCAAAAATAGCATAATTAAATAATATAAAGGGATTTCATAACCATTATTGGAAGCCGAGAAACCATTGACCCAGTGAACAGTACTAATAGCAACGGTCATTACAACCATCATTGGGATAGAGATAAGTCTGGTCATTAAACCCAATGTAAGTAATATAACCCCGCTGACTTCTGTAGCAACAGCCATAGCTGCATTTATATAAGGAAATGGTAAGTGCAATCCTTCAGAAAACCATTGAACCACTCCTGCAAAATTGCTTAGTTTTTTCATCGCTGGTCCATAAAATCCATAAGCTAAAATCAATCTAACAAATAGAAGTGAAACATCTTGCAAAGATGAAAAGATTTTAACAAGTGATTTTATAAACTTTTCCATACATATATATAGTACAGCACTATAATAAAAACTAAAATTTTACAAATCAATTCTTTACTAGATTGAATTTGTTATATTTAATATGTGGATTTTGAACTAACAAATGAGCATACATTAATTGCAAATTCTGCAAAGGAATTTGCAAAAAGAGAAATTTATCCTGGTCTTAAAGAAAGAGATGAAAAAGCCACACCGGATTACACAATATTAAAGAAGATGGGGGAGGATGGATTTCTCGGCATTTGCATTCCAAAAAAATATGGTGGACTTGGAATGGATTATATTTCACTGGGACTTTTGTGCATTGAATTTGAAAAAATTGATTCTTCTGCTCGAGTAGTTCTTTCAGTACATACCGGATTAAACTCCCTTGCATTACTTCAATGGGGAAATGAAGAGCAAAAAAAGAAATATTTAATACCTCAAGCAAAAGGAGAAAAGATTGCAGGCTTTGGGCTTACTGAACCAAATGCTGGTTCAGATGTCTTTGGTATTCAATCTTCAGCTGTTTTAAAAGGAGAGCACTATATCTTAAATGGTGAAAAGACCTGGATTTCACTGGCAGATGTAGCTGATAATTTCTTAGTTTTTGCATATACTGATAGGCAAAAAGGCAACAAAGGTATATCTGCTTTTATAGTTGAAAAGAATTTTGCTGGCATTGTTACCAGTTCTATTCATGGCAAACTTGGCGTAAGAGCAGGGAATACAGGCAGTATTTCACTACAGGACGCTAAAATCCCAAAAGAAAATCTTCTGGGAAAAGAAGGTGATGGATTTAAAATTGCAATGAGTGCTTTAGATAACGGACGATATACCGTAGCAGCTGGAGCTGTTGGAATAGTTGAAGCATGCCTGGAAGCCAGTATTAAATATGCACATGATAGAGAAACTTTTGGAAAAGAGATTGGAAAACATCAGCTTGTTCAACAAATGATTGCAAAAATGGTTGCAGCCAGAGATATTGGAAGACTTCTTACATATAATATTGGATACTTAAAAAATCAAGGGAAAAGAAATACCAGAGAAACATCATTAGCTAAATGGATAATTTGCAACAATGCTTTTGAATCAGCAAATGATGCTCTTCAAATCTTTGGGGCTTATGGATATAGCAATGAATTTGATATTGAAAGGCATTTTAGAAATTCCAGAGGCGCCATGATCTATGAAGGAACTCGAGAAATCCATACAATTATGCAAGCAGAATATGCATTGGGATATAGAGTGGACAAACCTTTGGAAAACCTACTTCAAGCCTGGCCTTTTAAAGAAGATAATATTTAAAATTTATACTCCTGATGAAGTTTTGGCATTTCAGTATGCTCCTTTTTACCTCTTAATTCACCCGCCATAGAAGCCATTGCATCAGGAGAACCATGAATAAGGAAAGTAATATCTGGACTGCCAGTACTTTTATGCCACTTTAATAACTCATTTTTATCCGCATGAGCAGAAAAACCATTAATTGTATAAACTTTTGCACGAACATCAATTTGTTCACCAAAAATATAAACCATCTTTGCCCCATCAATAATTTTCCTTGCAATAGTTCCTTCAGTGGCAAAGCTAACAAAAATAACACTACAATTTTCACGCCATAAATTATGTTTTAAGTGATGGCAAATGCGACCACCAGTACACATCCCCGATCCCGCCATAATAATAGCTCCACTCTTCACATTGTTTATAGCAATTGATGAGGATGGATCTTGAGTAAAGTGCAAATTAGGAAAATCAAAAGGATCAATATTTGCTTTAAACAATTTTAAAGACTCAGCATCATAACAAATAGGATGACGTTTAAAAATCTCTGTTGCTGAAATTGCCATAGGGGAATCAAGGAATACCTGCATGTGTCTTGGTAGTTTTCCCTGCTCTAAACCTAGACGAAAATAGAACAAAAGTTCTTGAGCACGTTCCAAAGCAAACGTAGGGATATAGACATTACCACCACGGTTAAAAGTATCGTTAATTGCAGCATATAGCTCATCAACTGATTTTTCTATTGTTTTATGAGAACGATCACCATAAGTAGTTTCCATAACTACAACATCAGCCAATGGCGGCTGAACAGGATCACGAATGATTGGTTTATTATTATTGCCAATATCACCTGAGAATAAAACTCTTTTTAAATTTTTACCTTCTTTTATTTCTAGAAGTATTGATGCGGATCCAAGTATATGCCCTGCATCAATAAACGTAACAGAAACATCACGGGAAAGCTTTAAAGGCTTATTATAGATTGCGTTTCTTCCAAAATAATCCATTGAGTTAAAGACATCTAAAGTACCGTACAACAAAGATCGCTCTTTACTCTTCTGACCTTTTCGAGAGTGCCTTTTTCTATACTTCATTCTTCTTGAGACTTCATCTTCATGAACATGAGCAGAGTCAAGCATTACAAGCTTTGCCAGCTCACGAGAAGCTGCAGTAGTAATAATTTCTCCACGGAATCCTCGCTTAACAAGAAGTGGTATTCTTCCACAATGATCTAAATGAGCATGCGTGAGAAGCAAACAGTTAATTTCTCTTGGTTTAAAACCAAATGGTCTGGAATTTTCCTCAGACAACTCATACCCACCCTGGAACATACCGCAATCAATTAATATTTTTATGCCATTAGCCTCAAGTAAATAACATGAACCTGTAACATCTCTTGCTGCACCATGGAATGATATTTTCATTCTTTTATATAGCTTCAGACAAGCTGAAGCTTCCCTTTGTTATTCCATTTCACTCTCTCGGATTTGCCGGATTAACCGGTCAAATCCTCTTCTAACATACTTTCATTATATTCCTATACAACTCGCCTGTTTAAACTGTTGAAATAATTCCTTGCTATAGGAATAGATCTTACATGGATTTCCTTTTCGGACAATTTATCAGGGTTACCATCTATACATTCATCCAGGAGGTTTTGATAAGTATTTGCACCTCTAAAAATTGGTTGCAAATAATCAACACAAAAAAGGATAAGAGGAGATTTTTTATTTATGAAGAATTCATGAAATCCTCTATCTATCTTTTGAAAATAGTGCAAGATGTTATCTTTATGATGATTTGAGCCTGTACTATGTCCATGATATATGGCTTTAGAAGCTCTATCAGACTGCCCAGTACTGCTGTGCGACTGAAGCTGTTTTTCAATATGATCATTTCCTGTAACTTCAGACAAATCCTTGGGAAGGCTTTCTATATTTATCTTTTTTACACTATCTAAAGAACATTTAAGAAGTCTTATATCACTCTGACTAACAGCAAGTACATAGAATTCTTTATTTTCATTAAGCTCTTTCATTTATTTCTCACTCTTCCTTACCTACACAATAATACTGGACATTTTGCTTCGGAAAGAACTTGTTTTGTGGTACTGCCAAAAATCATTTCCATAAATTTATTCTCACCAAAAGCACCTAATACAAGTAGTCCAGGATCAAAAATATTCATCTGATCAATAATTGCTTTCCATGGCATTCCAGAGCCAAAGTCTACAACGTTCGTAACATTTAATTTATATGGTTCAAGAAATGCCGTTGCTTCATTAAGTGGTTTTTGTGCTGCATCAATATCATTTGCTACACTAACTACCTTAACGTCAAAATTTAATAACTTTGCAAATGAAGCTCCAACACTTAATGCTCTCTGAGCATTTTGACTTCCATCATAAGCAATTAAGATTTTATTATTTACCTTTGCATCTTCAGGTACTACCAAAACTGGACGCGTTGTAACACGAAGCAAATCCTCAGTTACAGGTCCCGGTTCTTTTGAAGATTCCGGGTAAGTCTTACCTCTTCTTCCAACAACAACCATATCAACTGTTCTCGCTAGTTCTTCAATAATTTCATGAACTTTCCCTCTTTTTGTAAGGAAGACATGATCAACTGCAAATTTCTTACAAACCTCAACAAAACTTTTTTCAAGTCTTCCAGCCTCAGCAATAAATTCTTTTTCAACCTCTACTTGTTCTATAGTAGGTCGTGAATGTGGAGCACCAGAGGAAAACCCTATTCCAGCACTTATAAGCTCAGTGGGCTGCCATTCAAGCAAGCGCATAACATTTTCTACATATAATCCTTTTACTTTTGCACCAACAATTCTAGCTAAAGCAACACCAATATTTAATGCTGATTTACTAGATGGTGATTCATCAACTGCAACTAATATGCTTTTCATAAAACTCCCCCCTTAGCTAACTTTGATAAATTTTCCCCCATTTAATCTCTAGCTATATCTAACATCGCTGCTTAACTCTCTGACCATATCTGCAATACACTCATCATCAAATTCAACAACCGGTGCAAGATCACTCATGGAAACAATACCAACCAGTTGGCCATCTTTTTCTACCGGCAATCTTCTATAACCATAATCACCCATAATATCTAGAGCTTCTTTACAAGTAGTATCTGGAAATATTGTCATAGGCCATCTTGTCATAATTTCTTCTACCGCTGTAGTAGAAAGATCTCTTCTATGAGCAATAGCACGAGTGACAATTTGTCTATCTGTTACAAGCCCCAATAACTTTTTATTTCCACCAATTACCAACACTGTTCCTACATTATCCTCATCCATGAGCTTTGCAGCCTCATAAACACTAGTTGTAGATGCTACCGTTATTAAATTTGTCTGCATTATCTGACTAACTTTTGTTTCAGTTGCTAATGTCATAATTTTATCTCCTACATAGACCATTAAGCTTTCTATAAGCATAATGCCCTAAAAAACCAATCAATTCATCAACCTAAAGGTTAAATAAAGTCCAATAACCCCAAATCTAAAGAATGATTTTTAATAAAAAGTGTTGAAAAATTAGTATTTAAGTTAGTAAAGAAAAAAATAAATTTTCTTTCTATCTAATATTTCTATAATCTTAGATTTAAAACGGTGGCTTCAGATACTGAATGAATTTCCCCAATTTCACCCACTCCACCAATCTGATCAGATTCTTGAATAGCATCAGGTTGACTTTCTGATTGAGTTTCCAACTCGATTCCTTCATCAGTTAGACTGCCTGTTACTGGAGCAATTTTTGTTCTTGTTGCTGCGAAAGCAATACCACCTAATATGGCTAATAGAGATGGATTAAGAGCAAAGAATCTAGCATTTTGATAAACTCTTATTTTAATTACAGGAATCAAAGTCCTAGGTAACCTAATATTTCCCTGCATGATTTTAGTTTGTAAGACTTGTGCCGCTTGTTGTTTTATTGTTTCTAAATATTTAATGCCTATAGGAATCATATGACTTCTAAGAGGAGCTCTATGCCCAACAATTTCACTAATATTCAAGAGGTGTGGAATGTTATTAGTTTTAATAGCTTGTAAGTTTATATCTTTAACTAACGGTAGTATTGGTTTTTTTGACAAGCTCTCTAAAATACTACTTATTGATAAACCTGGATTTTTAAGAATTTCTCTGAGAAATAAAAAGTTGTTTTTAACAATAGACAAAACATCAGGGTTGCTAGTAACTAGAGCTAAAAGGGAAGGACTCTTAATTAATGCATTTAAAAGCTCAGGATTGTTAATAATTGCTCTTGCTAGATGCGGATTAAGTAAAATTGCATTTCTTAGAATATAATTTGCTTCAACCTTTGCTAGAACTGCAGAACTTGAAATTAAAGAAGACAGGGGGGAAACATGTTTAAGCTCATGGTGTAAATTTATAAAATGCAAGTGACTAATATTTTCACTGTGAAATAAGTGTATAGGTTGAACAGCTAAACTACTATCATTAGACATTGCTTAACCTCCTGAGTACCACTATGATGCAACATATAAAATATTAACTCTTCCACCAAAAGTAGCAATCTATCTGTCATGCTAGAAAGAAATCATCCTTTAGGTTGTTCGTTTGCTTGATTTTTATATTTTTTTATGACGACCCTTTGACAAGACCACAGGAAACTATCTGGTTAACTTATCTCCGCCATCTTCTAAAGGTATAATACATTACTTAAAGAGCAATTTCCTCATATTAATTACAATAATATGCAGACAAAAACTTGTTCAAGGTAATTTTATAAATGCTTAATTTGCAAAGTAAAGAAAGTAATTTCATCAAACTAATTGATGTCATCCCAGATGCAATTGTAATTGTAGGTTCAGATGGAAAGATAAAACATACAAACTCAAAAACCGAGGAAATCTTCGGATATAAAGCAGAAGAACTACTTGGAAATGAACTTGAAATATTATTACCTTCAAGGCTTCGACATAAGCATGTCAAACATAGGGAAGGTTATTCTTCTAAACCTGTATCAAGACCAATGGGAAGTGGGTTAAATCTCCTCGCCAGAAAAAAAGATGGAACAGAATTTCCAGTAGATATCATGCTATCACCGATTGAAACCAACGAAGGTAAGCTAATTATGAGCGTAGTTCGTGATATCACAATGTTAAAACAAAGAGAAGACGAAATTAAAAGAAAATCAAAACAGTTAGAAGACCTGGTAAGCACACTTACTCATGACTTAAAAACACCCTTGCTTGGGGCTGAAGTCAGCTTTAAACATTTACTAGAAGGATACTTTGGTAAATTAACTGAACAGCAAAAAGAAATTATTAATCTTCTAATTCAAGGAAATAGCGGAACACTTAGACTAGTTAATAACCTTCTCTCTGTTTTTAAATATGAATCTGAATCATACAGGCTTCTTCTAGAGGAAATTGATATATCAGAACTTTTAGAAAAAGCAGTTAATGCTATAAAGCCATTACTCAATGGCAAAGATATTTCTATAAAAATTCCAAAAATCAATTTCAAATTTACTGGTGATGCATTTGAACTAGAAAGAGTAATCATAAACCTTCTTTCAAATTCCATTAAATTTACAAATGATAAAGGAACTATAGAATTGAAAGGAATCAAGAACGAAGACGGTAATGTAATTATAAGTATTGAAGATCATGGAAAAGGAATGTCAAAAGATGAAATATCAAGCTTATTTGAAAGATTCTGGCAATCGGCTAAATCTTCTGCCAGCTACAACAGCACAGGACTGGGTTTATATCTATGCAAACAAATAGTAGAAGCCCATGGAGGTAAAATATGGGTTGAGAGCGAACCAGAGAAAGGAACCATTGTCAGCTTTGAAATACCCGAATTGACTCACTTAAAGTACTAAAATAAGCCCTAAGGCTGATGAAATGAAAGAAAATTGAAGGTAAGGTTAAACTAAATGACTGAAACAAAAAAAATCAAATTAATGTTAGTCGAAGATCATGCACTTACTAGAATTGGACTTAAGGTCTCTCTTGAAAAATATTCAAATTTGGAAGTAATTGCTGAAACAGAAAACGGTAAGAAGGCTGTTGAATTAGCAAATGAAAACAAACCAGATTTAATAATAATGGACATTGGGCTTGTAGAGATGGATGGAATTGAAGCAACAAAACAAATTAAGGAAAAAAATCCAACTATTAAAGTGATTATGCTAACTAGCCATGAAGGAGAGCGTGAAATTATGGCTAGCCTTGCAAGTGGCGCAGATGGATACTGCTTAAAAGATACTTCTCCAGAACAACTATATAAAGCTATAGAGTCTGTAAATGAAGGCAACGCTTGGCTAAGTAGTCAGGTTGCTGAAAAAGTTTTAAGAAATTATTACGGAAAAGATATTTCACAAATCAAGCAAAATGGGACAAGCCACAATCATTCAACACCAATATTACAGAATAAGATACCTGTTGTACCACTATCAGAAAGAGAGCTTGAAGTTTTAAAACTAATCGTTGATGGGAAAAGCAATCAGGAAATTGGTGAAAAATTATTTATTACTTTAGCCACGGTAAAAACACATGTTAGAAGCATCTTAAATAAACTAAGTGTAGATGACAGAACTCAAGCCGCAGTAAAAGCTATGCGTGAAGGAATTGTAACTTTTTAACTTACTCAGTGTGCTGATTTTTGAAGCCCTTTTGCAATTTCAATTAATGTACATAACTCATTGGGGTGTTTTTTATTTGGACAAAATGAACTAACTTTTGCAATATCTTCAATTGAAATTAAGCCAACAAGCTTATCATTTTCTACTACTGGCAACCGTCTTATAGCATATTCAGCCATTAACCTCATCGCCCCACTACAAGACTCACTAGGAACAGTTCTAATCGGATTAGAAGACATACACTCACATATTTTTATTTTACTTATATCTTTCCCTAACGCATTACATCTAACAACAATATCTCTATCAGTAATGATCCCTACCAAAGTGCCATCTTGTTTTACAACTGGCAAAGTACCAATATCCTTACTAGCCATTAAAACTGATGAATGAAAAACATTATCTTCCGGATATACGGTATAAACTTTTGTTTGCATTATCTCTCGTATTCTTTTATCGTTCTTCATATAAATCACCACCTATTAAAAGAATAACTATTAAGAGACAAATGTCCCACATTCTGAAGAATGGTTATTATTCAATCTTTGGATTGAACCTAATTTGAAAAATCACAAATAACTCTAAAACCAGTGGCAGTATCAGAAGTCGTTGGAGAGTTACTAATATCTAATGTAATTGGGGATGTAGCATTTGTATTATCCGTCCATGAACCACCACGAACAGTACCATAAGAAGCATTTGTACCGCTCCTTGTAAATCTGCCACCATTATTTGCAGCATTTGTATCAGTCAGTGAACCAGACATAGTTGGGAATCCAAGCCCCTGAAAGTCAGTATCAGAATTGGTTTGAGACCCTAGAGACAGATCTATATAATTAAAATTTACATTAGTGTCTTGAGGAATTGCTAAGCCTGATGCTGGATATCCTGAATTAACTGTAGTCGTCCCACCTGATCTTGTAAGAGCAAAGTCAATCCATTCTCTGATATTTCCAGCAAGATCATAAACCTGTTTATCACCATCAAATACACTGCTCGAGTTATTTACAGTATCAGCGGTTCCACTCAGAGAGAAAGTAGTCCCATCCGTGTTTTTAGTAGCTGAACCATCCAGAATATGTCCCCAACTCTTATAACCTGTACCAGTCAAACATCTTCCTACAGAAACTCCTGATTCCGTAGGATCATCACTACAAATAAAAGAAGCAGAAGCTCTACCATCTTGTCCAGATCTGGTATTCCCTCTTTCATTCCATCCATTTGTAGCAGTTGCACTATATAAACTATTTTGCTTTGAATATCGTCCAAGAAGCCATAGAGCAGTCCATTCTTTCATACCAATTAATTTACAGGAACCTATTCCAGTAATTTGCCTTCCAGAAGCAGTTGCATTTGTTTTAGCAGTAGCTTGATCAATTCCTGTCCAGGGGACAACATTTCTCTGACTTACAGGAATACTGGAAGATCCAACAGAGGAGGCAGTAGCATCAGCTCTACTAGCTTCATATTTATCAATCCAAAATCCTCCGTAAATGATTCCATCATTAATAAAATATGGGATTTTTACCATTCTACTCATATCACCAGATACAGTAGTAAAATTTTGTTCGTCAGATAAAGTTGACCAATTAGTTACAATCTCATCCACTATTCTTATTTCCGGACCTAAGCAATCAAGAGTGTTATATAAGCCATCCATATTTATATCTTCATTAGAGTCATTAGATCCATTTCCATTTAAATCCCAACAATTTATACCGTTTGTTCCATTCGTTCCATTCGTTCCATTCGTTCCATTCGTTCCATTCGTTCCATTTGTTCCGTTTGTACCTGCAAGTCCATTACAGACATAATTCGTTGCAGTAATTTCCCCAGAATCTAATACTCCACTATTGTCACTGTCAACCCCACTTTGAACTTTCTTTCCACCTGTTCCACAATTCACTCCAGCACCTTCGTTTGAAATTAATACTAAACTATTTGATCCGTTTGTTCCATTTGTTCCATTTGTTCCATTTGTTCCATTTGTTCCATTTGTTCCATTCGTTCCTGCAATTCCATTGCAGACATAATTTGTTGCAGTGACTTCTCCTGAATCTAATATATTGTTGTTATTTGAATCTACTCCACTTTGAATCTTTTTCCCCCCAGCAGTACAGTTAGCTCCAGCAGACTCAGTAGAGACTGAAACCAAACCATTTAAACCACTGGCACCAGTAGCTCCTGTAGATCCAGTAGTCCCTTGTGGAATACCAAGCACTATCGTGCAGGCATTAGGATTAAACTCTGAGGTTGCCATGGAACCCTCTGATAAAGTCACAGAAGATATTGCAAGATTTGAACTCATATTTGTACAAACACTCATACCATCTGAACCATTTCCACCATTAATCCCATTAAAACCGATAGGAATTCCTAATACTAAGTTACATTGCTCAGGATCAAATTCTGCTTTTGCTACACTTCCAGGTGGAAGATTATTTGTAAGAATCATTAACTGATCAACAGGATTTGAACAAAGGCTCATCCCCTCTTTACCAGGCAATCCTTGAGTCCCAATCGCCCCATCAACTCCATCCATTCCATCAATCCCTATTTGTGGACCAACATAAAAAGAATCAATTAAACTGGCTGTAGTAGCAGATAAAAGATTTTTAACAGTTACACTGTGAAATCCTCGAGCAGCATTTGCACCAACCGTCACATCTGCTCTTAAGGTTGTATCATCCAGAGTTTCCAAACTACTAACTTCAAAACCAGCTCCAAAATCCACTTGAGTAAGTGAATCTAATCCTTTTCCTTTAATTACAAATCTAACATCTTTCCCTAAATCAACAATTGGTGGAGAAATAGAGTCTATTCTAAATTCAGGCTTTGCAACAACTTTAGTAGTAGAAGCATTTCCACCATCTACAATAGCTCTTATTGTATAAGTCCCTGGAATTAATCCTGCTACTGAGATCTTTAATGTTTTAAAATCATTATTCTTTTTTATATTTTGTTGAGTGTTTTGTTCTCTCAAATTATAAATTATTCTATTTTTGATTTTGAGTTTTTTGCTAGAAAGATCTGCATTTTTTTGTGCTTTAGAAAAACCAAATATTTTTAAGCCTTTTATTATAGCTGTAGCCTGGTCTACAGACAAATCTGAACTTGAAGCATCAATAACCTCTACATCTACAATCTTTGAATCCGGTCTAAGAATTATCTCAATAGCTGACTTTTGATTTAGTTCAATGTCATATCTGTCATATTTAAATATTGGAAGCAGGTTTAGATTTTGATCAATGTTAATAATTCTATCTTTTAAC
>JAHFBE010000012.1 GCA_023250205.1 Candidatus Melainabacteria bacterium
CAGTTAATTAAAGGCAAACAAACGGGCGGATTAATTGCATTAAGCGCTACAAAAACAGGAAAATATTTAGAAGGTAATTCTAATTTATCTTTTGGAGCATCTACTAACAAAGATTCTGGAAAGCAAGTTCAAGGTCCAGGAGGTGATGTTTTAGTCAGACTTAAACCAAAAGACTGGGTAAGTATTTTTTCTAAGGGAGCATATTATTCACCTGGATATTATGCATTATCAGGAAACCCTTATTACCATGATAGAAACGAAGCAACTTTTGGAATAAACTTTGCTCCTCCTCGATCAAACCTTGGCATTAGCAAATCAATTGGGCAATATAATCTTGAAGCAAAAAAACCAAATAATTACAGTGTTACAAATGTATTTGCCTCAGCTACACCAATAAAAAATGGTCCAACCATATTAACAACATATTCACAGAACGAATCAAAGATTTCTCCCACAAGGGGAATTGATAATATTTTATTCCCAATCAATATGACAAATATTTCAACTGTAGATTTAGATTCATTAATTGAAAGAAGAACTAATTCATTTTTTAGAACCAGCATTATGAAAAACTGGAGAACTGTAAATTTTTCATCCAGTGTAAATTATTTTACTTTTGCAAATGATAAACCCCTCCAATTAAATATCTTGGGCGGAAAAACCGTAACAAAGTTTCTTACCTATGATCTAAATGTAAACAAATCAATTAACAGATACCTTGGGCTACAAACCTATCTGCAAGGTAGCAAATTATATAAACAGGCAAGATTTGGATTGAATGTCGGACCTTTATTAAATGATAGACTGAATTTCTTAATTCAAACCGGGGCCCTTTTGCCAACCAATGAAGCTCCTAGTTCAATTTATTCTTTAAACTTAAATTATCAAATAAACAAAAAAACACAACTTAGTTTTCAATATGATAAAACCAAATTTCTTACTTCTCTTGCCGGTATTTATCAATATAACCTCAGAGGTAAAAATGCAGGTGGGTTGCCAGAAATTGGAGAAGCACAAACCATTGGGAGTATAAAAGGAAGAGTTCTTGTCCTTGAAGAAACTCCTAGAAGCCAAGCTGATAAAAGTAAAATTATTCTTCCAGGTACAACAAGAGAAAGAGGGATTGAAAGTGTAAGAATCAATCTTGGGAATTATGTAATTAACACGGATAAAAGCGGTGTATTTGAATTTCCAAGCTTAACTCCAGGAATACACAGAGTTAGAATTGAATATTCTGATTTACCATCTTATTTAACTTCAATTACACCTGAATCAGTAGACATAAAGGTTGAAGCAGGGAAAGAAACAAATTTCGATTTTGTCCTTGCCTACTTTGGTTCACTAAGTGGAAGTCTTCATTTAGCCAATGAACCAACAATGAAATTAGAAGAAGAACCTGAGCTTCAGGACATCAGAGTTTATTTAGAAGGAACCGATTTTGAAACTCTAACAAATCCAGACGGTTCATTTGTACTAGGCGATGTAAAACCAGGGAAATATAAATTAAAAGTTGACCCTGAGTTCTTGCCAACAGAGTTGGAATTAGATGATAAAGAAGTTCAAATAGAGGTTCATGGTAAGGAAAAAATAGATAATTTAACCCTTCCAATAAAATACAAAACAAGACCTGAAGAATTAAAGATATTTTAGTTTTTTATATACACATAGTACCTATGTTCTAATTTTTGTTGAGTAGATACTAAGTACCGATAGTAATTGTAGGTAACTAAAAACGGTTGTTGAAAATAAAAAGGTCATGATTTGGGAGATAACTTTTTCTTATGGCTAGGAAAAAATTTACTTTCATGTTTATAAGTCAGATCAGATTCTTTTTATTTAAATAGCTATCAGGTTACCGAAAGGAAAAAACTATGAAAAATGAAATTCGTAACTTGTTATTGGTAGTGCTCTTACTCTCTGGATACTTAATGAATACACCTGAGGCAAAGGCTGCAGCTGCTTCAGTCCCTGTGTCAATTGCAGTTAACGGCTCACTAGTCGTTTCTGATGGTGACAATGACACCATGGCTGGAGAAGACCCAACGAAGAATGTTAGTTTGACTGTCACTCCTGATCTTGGTCAAACAATACAAACTGGAACTGCAAACTTCAGAATTAGATCAAACCGATCTACCTGGAGGCTAACTGCTCAGAGAACTGCTTCAGACGCTGGAGGTACTGGCATTGCAGATACTGATGTATTGGTTGATGTTGCAAAATCAGCCGGTTCTAATGCAAATGCAAGTGCTGGTTCAATTGTAGCTCCATTTACCGCACAAACTAACTTGTCAAGTATTACTACTGCTTCTGCTGTTGATGTTATTAATGGTACTGCTAAAACATCATCTGTAAGAGACAATAGTAATGCAAACAATTACTTCCAGGTAAACACTACATACAGCATACAACCTGACTTCTTCTATACACCAGGAACATATAGTTCTACAATCACTTATAGTCTGGTTTCTCCATAGAAGAACTAAAACACGAAGCACGAAGCATGAGGCATGATGTATGAAAAGCATCCTGTTTCGTGCTTCATGTTTCATGCTTCTTACCTCATGCTTTGTCCTCTTCCTGACATTTGTACTAGTCATTTTTTAGAACAAAGTTCCCAGATAATTATTTAAATAATTGTGGAAAGTAACATATGGTACTAGCCCTAGAAAAACCATATGCAAATAAAGCTTTTTATACATATAGCCCTAATCATATTGCTTTTAATAGCTGAACCACTAAAATCATTTTCACAATCGGCCACTGTTCCAATAAATATAAACGTAAATGGTACTCTCACAATATCTGACGCTTTAAATGATGCAAGTTCAGGTAAAAATCCAACACTTAATGTAAACCTTTCTATTACACCCGATCTAGGAGCTGCGGCAGCCAGTGGACAAGCCAACTTCAGGATAAGAACAAATAGATCAACATGGAAGCTTACTGCCCAAAGAACTGCAGAAACAGATACAGGACCCACAAACATTCAGGCAAGTGATATAAGCTTGTTAGTTACTACTTTTGCAGGATCAAATGGGAATGCAATGGCAGGAACACTCGTAGCTCCTTTTAATACAAGTACTCAATTAAGTAGCATTTCTACAACTGCTCCAGTAGATGTAGTAACCGGCACTTCAAAAACATCTATAGCAAGAGATAGTACAAACGGTAATAATTACTTTCAAGTAAACACTTTATATAGCATTCTTCCAGACTTTTTCTTTCAACCAGGAACCTGGGCTACAACCATTACATACAATCTGGTTAGCCCTTAAAACTTTTTACAATATAGGTGCTTTCCTTAGACTTTCTAAATTTCATATAATTTTTAACCAAAAAATAATTATTTTATTAATAAATAGTCGATGATAGTATCTATGGACTAGACTAAAGTATCTAATACTTAAGTCCTAGTTTCCTAGCCAAAAATCATCTCCTATTTCATGATTAGAAAAAAACACACAACAAGTTTTCTGTTTGTTCTCATAGTTTCTTGTTGTGTATTTTTTTTATCTTCTAATCTTACTGCAATTTCAAATCAGGCTACTGTACCTTTAAATATTACTGTTCAAGGAAAGTTAATTATTACAGATGCAGAAAATGATACTAATGCAGGAGATAATCCAACATTAAATGTAAATTTAAAGCTAGTTCCTGACTTAGTTAATTCAACTGTTTCAGGATCATCTTCAATTAGAATTAGAACAAATTTAAATTCCTGGAAGCTAACTGCTCAAAGAAGTAATTTATCAGGTTCTGAAGTTAACATAGATCCACAAGATGTTTCTCTTAGTTTTACGACACAAGTCGGTTCCAAAGGAAATCCAAATGCTGCAAAGCTTTTATCTCCATTTAATAAAATTACTGACTTAAGCCAAATATCAACAAATAATCCAACCGACATCCTTGCCGGTCAAAGTAAAACATCACTTGATAGAGATCCTAAAAACAAAGACAATTGGTTTCAATTAACTTCAAATTACAGTGTCTCACCAGATTTCTTCTATGAAATCGGTGAATGGAATACAAGTGTCAGCTATAGTTTAGTTAGTCCATAAAAGAACCGAAACACGAAGCAAGAGGCATGATGTATGAAAAGCATCCTGTTTCGTGCTTCATGTTTCATGCTTCGTACTTCATGCTTCTTTCCCTTATAATTAAACTATGATCATTAAGAATCTTTTATTTCTATTTCTTTTAGTAGCAATCATCTCTAATAAAGCATTGGCCTGCTTATCAATCACAGATGACTTTAACAATCCAAATCCTGTTATAAATGCAAATTTCAGATTTGAACCAGACATCAGCCCATTTACAGACTGCTGGACTGGGACAATCAAAGTCCGAAGTAGTCAAAACGGCTGGAGACTAATAGCTACCAGAACAGGACCAACTGCATCAAATGCAGAAGGAGATCCATCAGACAATGTTATGGCTAGTGATATAACTCTTGATTTTTCTGTGCAGAATTTCGGAATGGCAGATTCAAACGGTGCAATTTTAGTTTCACCATTTTCTTCACAAACAAATTTATCTTCAATTCAATATGGAACCTTTGTAATATCAGGAGTAAGTAAAACCAGCAATAGCTGCTCTTCTTCCAATCCAAATTATTACAAAGTAACAAAAAGATTGTGTTTATTTCGCGACTTTGTCTTTAATCCCGGTTCATATGAAGGTCAAGTTTCTTATATACTCATCAATCCATAAACTAATGTAGCTATAGTAAAAATTCCTATAATCACTTCCATTAGTCGGGGTATATTAAAGTACTGAAACTTTAAATTATCACTCTATGAAAAAACTTATCTTAATTAGCCTTATATTTCTTATCAATGCCATTTGTTTTTGTGACTCAGCAATGGCCTGGACAGTTTCGCCTGTAAGATTTGAAATAAAAGGACAAAAAGGAAAAGAATACACTTTAACTTTTGCTGTTTTAAATGAAAGTCAACTTTATCAAAAAAGATTTGAGATCTTTACTGATGACTGGATTATAAATAAAGACAATGAGTTCCTTAGGAAAGCCTTTACAAAAGGAGTAGAAAACAAATACTCATCGACCTCTTGGGTAAAAGTTACACCTACACAATTTGTTGTACCTCCGGGGGAAACAAAAAAAATAAGATTTACAGTTACTGTACCAAATGATGTACCTGTTGATGGTGATTACACTGCCGGAATTTTTGTTGGAGAAAAAAATATCGAGAAGCCTCCAAAAGGAGAAAAGGTTGTTCATATAAAACAAGATACTTTTATTGGGGTTATAGTTTATGTTCAACTTGGTCAGGAAAAACGTTCTGTTACATTGAAAAATCTTGATATCCAATCCATGCCTATCTCAAAGGAATTAAATAGAATAAGGATTTTACCGACATATGAAAATCAGGGAAATATTCGTGCAAGAGGACAAATACAAGTAAAGATTGAACCTTTGAATCCTGTTGAAGTAAAAGAAACAAAAGCAGAAATTGAAAATAAAGATAAATCAAATCTTAAAAACACAAAGATAAATTCTGCCGATCCACAACCTGAAAAAGAAGGTAAAACAAACGAACTGAATGCTGGTGAAGTAGTAATTCTAAGAGAATCAGAAGTTACATACCCTATTGATTTGCCTCTATCTTTCCCATCAAATAGCGAATTAAAAATAACAGTAAAAACTGATTTCGGTGATTATGCTCCAGTCCTTGTAGGAACAAAAAAATATAAAGTCCCTTTAGGAAAAGAACAACCGAAGAAAGAAACTGATAACAAAATAAACAAAGAAAATCAAAAAGAACAAAAAACAGAAACAAAAAAGCAGTAGATCAATAAGAGGCGCGATTAATCGCGCCGCAACATGGACAGGTTACACCCAGAGATTTCCAAGATATTCTAATTTGCTAAAGCCTTCTCTATATGCTTTTAAAATTTTATCTGCAACGGGTGGATAAAGCGTAATTTTTTCTAATTCTTCTATTGGTTTATACGCTACATCAGCTAACATTGGTTCATTTCCAAGTCTTAATTCCCCACCTAGAACCTCACCAGTAGCATAAATATTTATAATATGTCTGCTTCTATCAGGCGCAATTGCTTCAGATAGAAATACAACTTTTTCAAATTTGATATCCAAATTTGTTTCTTCTTTTAATTCTCTTACTCCACACTGAGCAAAGGATTCTCCATACTCAATCCTTCCCCCCGGTAAAACCCAATAATAACGATTTGCTTTTCTATGCTGTACAAGTAGTATTTCTTTTTTTTCATTAACAATGATAACTGAAACCCTGAAATTAGGTCTCTGAGGGAAATTTCTTCTAGTCCTAGTATTAGGATTTGATATGCTCATTTATTATTTTGATTTTTATTAATTCAGTGTCAATTGACTTAAACTGTATATATTGTACACGATTAAACACTAATTGAAACTAATAAGATAAGATTTTATTGCTATGGCGGTATCTTTCTTAAACCTACTGGATAAATATAGGCCTCATAAGATTTACAGACCTTCTCCGTTACTTGGCATATTTCAATTCTTTGTTTTAGCTTTTTTTTGGTTCTCAATTATTTACGGAGCGACCGTAACTGCAACTATATTATTTGCTAAATTTATTCCAGAAATCTTATATGACTTAAAACTATTTGCAATTGGAGATATCATTTATTATCTTGCTCCTTTAATTGCAGTTATGGTACTTATACCTGCTAATGCTACTTTCTTAGTATTAAATGAAAGAAAGATATTAGCATTACTTACAGTTAGAAGTGGTCCTAACAGAGTAGGGCCAAATGGTTTTCTACAAACTGCTGCTGATGCAATCAAACTATTGTTTAAAGAGGATGTTACACCTAAAGGAGCTGATAAATTACTTTTCACTTTGGCTCCGGTTATATTTTTTGCCCCCAGTGTAATAGCATTTATTCCAATATTAGCTGTTGCCACAGGGAATACAGGACCTTTTATTTCCTGTGATTTATCAATAGGAGTACTTTTCATCTTAGCTATTTCATCAATTCCTGTTTTAGGTTTGGTACTTGGGGGATGGGCTAGTAATAATAAATACTCTCTAATAGGTGGGTTGCGAAGCGCAGCACAATCAATAAGCTATGAAATTCCTATGGTTCTAACTGTAATCAGCATGATAATTCTTACTGGTTCAATTAATTTAAATGAAATTGCACATGATCAAGCAGGTGGAATCTTAAACTGGAATATATTTGCTTTTGGAAATATGAATTTGCTCTTAAATTTATTTCCACTGGGGAAGAATTCTATTATTGGTGTTTATGGACTTGTCCTTCTTTTTATTTGCTTTGTTTTATTTTTTATGTATCTACTCTCTGCATGTGCTGAAGTGAATAGAATTCCTTTTGACTTACCCGAAGCTGAGAGTGAACTGGTCTCTGGATACAATACTGAATTTACTGGAATGAAGTTTGCTCTTTTCTTTTTAGCTGAATATACAGCACTATTTATAATCTGTTGTTTAGCTTCAATTTTGTTTCTTGGCGGAGGACACTTACCAGTTTCAATTGGTACAGAAAGTAAGTTAGTTGAAACTCTCGCCAATACAAAACTAGGAGACTTAAGCTGGTTTTTACCATCAACGGTACTTATGTTAAAAGCATATGTATTAATTTTCGCCTCTGTTTGGGTAAGAGCTACTTTACCAAGATTACGCTATGATCAATTAATGACTTTTAGCTGGAAATTTTTAATTCCTCTTTCATTAATAAACATCTTTGTAGTAGCAGTCCTAGTGAGCATTAAACCATGGTAAACATCTTAAAAAGAACTATTTCAGGAGTCTACAACATTACAGTTGGAATGTTAACTGTTCTCAAGCACATTGGAAGAAGGCCAATTACATCTTCTTATCCTGATGTAGTCCCTGAATTATTTCCAAATACAAGACACCGACTTGCCTTAACAGTTAATCCTGATACAGGCGAACATCTTTGCATAGCTTGTAAACAATGTGAAAGAATTTGTCCTGATACTTGCATAACTGTTATTGGAGATCCTGATAAAAAAGGAACCATAAAAGATTTTTATTTAGATCATGGATTATGCATGTTCTGTGGACTGTGCACAGAAGTATGCCCTACAAATTGCATTATTAATACTGTTGACTTTGAAATGAGTGAATATTCAAGAGAAGATTTAATTTATGACATTGATAAACTAACTCTTTCTCAGGATCAATCCAGATTTTACTTTGACTTTAAAGAAATACCAAAGCCAAAGCCTAAACCAGTAAAAACACCTGTAGCTGCTGCTGCAAAACCTGCCACAGCAGTTCCAGCAATAGAAAAGAAAGAGTAACCCATGGATGATATATTGAAATCACTGATTAGCGACCCAGCATTCTTTGGATTAAGTTTATTAGCTATATTTGGTGCTTTCGGTGTGATATTTGAAAAAAATATTATAAGAGCTGGTTTTTCACTAATAATTTGTTTTGGTGCAGTAGCTGGTACTTATTTTGCACTTAAAGCTCCTTTTGTGGGAGCATCTCAAGTTTTGATTTATGCAGTTGGAATCATGCTTGTTATTGTTTTTGCTTTGATGTTAACAAGTCAAAAACATGACCTTCCAAAAGTAAAAGATGAAACTTCAAGAAACCTTGTTAATGCTGTTATATCAATTGGAATATTTGCAACTTTTTCATATGCACTTACTGGTAACAAATGGTTTCCAAGCGAAGTGGTAAGTTGTTCAAGGAATACAGAAGTTATAGGATTAAAACTCCTTGGTTATTATGTTTTACCATTTGAATTAGTTTCAGTTTTATTACTTGTTGCATTAATTGGTGCAATAGTAATTGCAAAGAGAGACAAGAAAGGAGAAAACTAATAATGATGAAGTCATTCTTAAAAGTACTCATAATAGGAACTCTCTTAGGACTCTTTCTCTTTATCTCTGTAAATTTAACTTCTTCCTTAGAAAGATATATTCTGCTTGCAACTGCCCTTTTTAGCATGGGCATTTATGGACTTATTTCTTCAAGAAACGTGATTAGAATACTTATGTCCATTGAGCTTTTATTAAATGCAGTAAACATCAATCTTGTTGCTTTCTCTACTTATATCGATCCACTCGAAATTAAAGGACAAATTTTTGCTCTCTTTGTAATGGCAATTGCAGCTGCTGAAGCAGCTATTGCACTAGCAATTATTCTTGCTATTTATAGAAATGTGTCTTCTGTTGATATGGAAGATTTCGCAAGCTTAAAGTGGTAATTAAGCCGCATCTAGACTAATTTGTTTAACCTCATCATTCACTTTTTTACCTTCAAATTTCAAATATTTTTCTCTATTTCTTTCCAAGACTTCTTCACTAATATCAAGAGATTCTTCAAGCTTATCAACTGGAACCTCTGTAAATCCTTCAACAATTCTAAGTAAACCCTTTTTTGCACCATTGGTAAGCTTATCGGTGAAATCTAAGATCCTGTTAAATGTTTTTGAATCATTGAATCTATAATTTTTTACCTTTTCACCATTTTCATCTTTTTTATATGCAATAGGAACTCTGATTTCTTTTCCATTTTCAGTAAACGTAGCATATTCAAACTGATTCTTTGTAGCTCTTCTGTTTCTACAATTAAGTACTCTATTTAAAAGTGACATTGGAAGCTCACCTATGCCTGCAGCAGTAGTTCTAGGGATCCAACTAAATGCTTTTCTTAAATAATAAGTTGTTAAACCAGAGGACATTCCAAGCAATAAGTGACCAGGCAAAAGTCTTTCATTAACTACATTTGCTAAAACCTTTCCCCATACTTGCTTTTTCTCAGATGAAGACATCTTTCCGTTTTCTTTCCATCCAAACTCATCTTTAAAATCTATAAAGAATCTCATTGTTTGTGATATAGCATAAGTTCCCTGTTCAACAGCTGTATATCCAAGTCCTTTAGCTGTAGCCATTAAGAATGAATCATCAGTGTTAATATTTACACCTGGTAAATTTTCTTCTTCGTCTCCTATTAAAGAATAACTTGCCAGCCCAGCAATTCCAAGCTGAGAAACGGTATACCATGGCATGTTCCCACCCTTTTCATCCATTCCGCAAACCTCAAGAGCCCAATCAGAAGGTTTTTTCACAAATGTTTCAAAGAATTTTGAGTATATGTTTCCTTTTTTCCCCCCATTTCCTACATGTGCTTCAGTATTTGTACTATGAGCACTTGTAATTAACCAATGCCATGTTTCACCGAGAAGTTTCCCTGGAATAATTGCAATTTGTTCAGGGACCCATGGAGTAATTTTTTCTGAAAGTGTAGCTAACATTGACGAAATCGTTGTTGCCCAAAAAGGTTCAAGTGCTTCCTCATGCAACACTTTTACAAACGTCTCTCCAAATGGTTTATCAGTACGTTCAAATGCAGCAGCACCAATTGCTTTTCCATTCGCTGTTGAAATTAAATCAACAGTAGCAATTCTTACTGCGCGCCAAAGTGAACCTGATACAGCTAAGATCACGATCTATATCCTTTTATTTAAATAAATTTCTGAAATAAACCTCATAACAAACACAACTATAATTTGTAAGATCTTATAGTTAAGCATTTATTAACTTGGTAACTTAATATTAGCAATACGAATGTCTTCTTAATCAAGACCAAAATCTATTAACCTTTGTTTTGTCAATTTGAAAACAAATAGCAAAGTTTGGGATTAAGGAATTGAATTATAAAAAAAATATAAAGAGTTAAGCTTGACCAGGAAATAATGACTGTAACTTCATAGCAAGACCCATGTCACCAGCCACTCTTAGCTTACCCATCATAAATGCCATCTGGCTATTTAATTTTCCTTTTTGAATAGAAAGCCAGTCTTGATCTGAAATTGCAATAGTTACAGAAGGAGTTCCAGATACGCCAGGTTTAAGATCACATTTTCCATTATTTATTTCCAGTGTCCATTTCCCACCACCTGAACCCGAAATATCAAATAAATATGTTGCATTCATATTTCCAGCAACTTCAGGTTTAAAAGATTTATACATTTCTTTCAAAGAATCTTCGCATGTCTCAGCCATTTTTCATCTCTCCTGTTTTCAATATTATCTAAGTTTATACTTACCCAAATTGTAAACTTACATTTTGATTATCATAACTAAGATAACAGTTTTTATTAAAATCTACACCAGATAACTTATTTTCAACAAATATATGGGTGTGTAAAGTTTTTGAGGATTCACGTCATTGCGAGGGCTTTAGCCCGAAGCAATCTCAAAACGTGAAAAAGTAAGGAGATTGCTTCGTCACTACGTTCCTCGCAATGACACATTATCCTCAAGTTTCTTGCAGACCCCAAATATATCTTGATCTATTATTTTCATTACAATCAGATAAGTTAATTTTGATTAAGCTAATTTGGTTTTTTTATTGATTAAGGAATGGCTTTTAGCTTTAAATAACAGAAACCCTACAAGTCATTTTTCGTCTCCCAGTAAATCTCTTATTAAGTCTAATTAGGCATACAATAAAACTTAAATAAAAAATGAATAAAAAAATCACAAAACCACTTCATTATTTAATAACATCAATTTCCTTGATTTTAATTCTAATTATCTTTCTAGCTAATAATAATCACGCAAGTGCTATTAACCCAATTAAAACAAATATATTTTCTGATTTTCAAGGGGAAAAGGTTCACTATACCTTTAAAGTATCAGACAAATTAATTGGCAGTGGAGTAATGGACCTTTCCTTACAAAAAAACAAAATTACAGGAATAGCTACTGGTTTAGGTATGTCATGTCAATGCAATGTGGATTTAAATACAAATATTGATGGACTCATTAATACATCGACAGGAAACATAAATGTTACTGTTTGTGGAACTGGAAAACCAAGAGGGATTCCAATCCCTGGAAAAATAACTTTTAATGGACCATTAAAAGGAGCTTTAAACAGTAAAAGCCTTACTCTGTCTGGCGAAGTAAATATAGAAGGAAGACTAGCAACCCTGGGTGGATTTAAAAACAAAGAAGACATTTTAATTGAAATTCAAATAGATTCCCTAGCTAGTATTTTTAAGACCAACCTACTTAACAAGCTGGCCTCTTTATAACAAAAGAGTCTACATTATCTTAAATTAAAGCTGAATTGTTGTTAAAAACTACTATTGGCTTGTCTTTACGAACGATTAAAATATACATTTTTGTGGTCTATAAAGTCTAAAGATAGGCACAATCGCTCTTCATTGTTACTATTAATGTAAAAGGAAAAGCAAAATAAATGTTTGAAAGATTTACCGAAAAAGCAATAAAAGTAATCATGTTGGCCCAAGAAGAAGCAAGAAGACTTGGACACAACTTTGTTGGTACAGAACAAATTTTACTTGGCTTAATTGGTGAAGGAACCGGAATTGCTGCTAAAACTTTAAAGTCAATGGGAGTTAATTTAAAAGATGCAAGAATTGAAGTTGAAAAAATTATTGGACGCGGCAGTGGTTTTGTAGCTGTTGAAATTCCATTTACCCCAAGAGCAAAAAGAGTGCTTGAATTATCCTGGGAAGAAGCAAGACAACTTGGACATAACTATATAGGAACAGAGCATTTATTATTAGGTTTAATCAGAGAAGGTGAAGGAGTTGCAGCAAGAGTACTTGAAAATTTGGGTGTTGATTTAACAAAAGTCAGACAACACATAATCAGGCTTCTTGGTGAAACTGGTGCAACAGGTGTACAAGCAGGTGGCACAGGAACTGGGAGATCAAAGACTCCTACACTCGATGAATTTGGAACGAACTTAACACAATCTGCTACAGAAGGCAGACTGGATCCCGTTGTAGGACGTGAAAAAGAAATTGAACGTGTTATTCAAATTTTAGGAAGAAGAACAAAAAACAATCCTGTTTTAATTGGTGAACCTGGAGTTGGAAAAACTGCGATTGCAGAAGGTCTTGCTCAAAGAATTTCAACCGGTGACATTCCTGAAATTTTACAGGAAAAGAAAATCGTACAATTAGACATTGGCTTACTTGTAGCCGGTACAAAATATCGTGGTGAATTTGAAGAGCGCTTAAAAAAGATAATGGATGAAATTAGAAGTGCTGGCAACGTAATTATCGTAATAGATGAATTACATACTTTAATTGGTGCTGGTGCTGCTGAAGGTGCAATTGACGCTGCAAATATTTTAAAACCTGCTTTATCTCGAGGTGAATTACAGTGTATTGGTGCCACAACCTTAGATGAGTATAGAAAACACATTGAAAGAGATGCAGCGCTTGAGCGAAGATTTCAACCTGTAATGGTAAATGCTCCATCAATAGAAGAATCCATTGAAATATTACGCGGCTTAAGAGTAAAATACGAAGAGCATCATAAACTTATAATTTCAGATGCAGCACTTATTGCAGCAGCAACATTATCTGACAGATATATAAGTGATAGATTTTTACCTGATAAGGCAATTGACTTGATAGATGAAGCAAGTTCACGTGTTAGGTTACGTGCAAGTTCTCTCCCACCAGAAGGGAAAGAATTAGAAAAAGAACTTCGTACAATTAGCAGACAAAAAGAACAAGCAATCAGATCTCAGGAATTTGAAAAAGCAAGTCAATTGCGAGATAAAGAAGCTGAATTAAAAGATCAAATCAAAGAGATTCAAGCCAAGTGGAAAGAAACACAGGATAAAAATAAACCGGTAGTCACTGATGAAGAAATTGCTCACATTGTAAGCTCCTGGACCGGAGTACCTGTTGGAGACTTAACTCAAGGTGAAACTGAAAAACTTCAAAGACTTGAAACCATCTTACATGAACGTGTTATTGGACAGGATGTAGCAGTAACTGCAATTTCCAGATCTATCAAACGAGCACGTGTAGGGCTAAAAAATCCTCAAAAGCCAATTGGTACATTTATGTTTTCAGGTCCAACTGGTGTTGGTAAAACCGAGCTTGCAAAAGCACTAGCACAATTTTTCTTTGGTACCGAAGAAAACATTATCAGAGTTGACATGTCAGAGTACATGGAAAAACATACGGTTAGTAAACTCATTGGCTCACCTCCTGGCTATGTCGGATATGGTGAAGGTGGACAGCTTACTGAAGCAGTAAGGAGAAGACCCTATAGTGTAGTTTTATTTGATGAAATAGAAAAAGCACATCCTGATGTATTTAATATTCTATTGCAAATGCTTGATGATGGACGCTTAACAGACTCAAAAGGACGTGCTATAGACTTTAAAAATACTATCATCATCATGACTAGTAACGTTGGCGCAAGAAACATAGAACAGCTTCAGCCTGTTGGTTTTACTACAGAATTATCAAGTGATCCTGAGACTATCTATAAAAGGATAAAAGCAACCGTTACTGATGAAATGAAGAAAACCTTCAGACCTGAGTTTTTAAACAGACTTGATGACATAATCATTTTTAAACACCTTACCAAAAATGAATTACATAAAATTCTTGATTTAATGGTAAAAGAGTTGGGCAAACGTATTCATGAAAAGAATATGGATCTTGAATTATCACCAGAAGTAAAAGATAAACTTGTTGGAGATGGTTATAGTCAGGCTTATGGAGCTCGTCCAATGAGAAGAACTCTTCAAAAGTTAATTGAAGATGCACTTGCAGAAGAAATCCTGGCAGGTAAGTTCAAAGAAGGTGACAAAATCAGGGCCACTACAAAACCAAAAGACCAAGTTCCAGAAGGTACCGTTGTATTTGTAGATGATGCATCTATTACATCAGCAATGACTGGAGATAAAAACAAAAAAGACGATGGTCTTGTAATTATCTTTGAAAAATGTGGAACAGTAGAAATTAAAAATAAATACGAGAAGAAAGATGATCCAAAGATAGAAGATCCTCCACCAAAAGAAACAGCAAAAGCTGGATCTTAGTGTACCCTCACAATATCAGCACCATTTTTAATAGTTAATTCTATTATTTCTTTTGATTTTATTTCTATGTTTTCATTTGGAAATAATTTCTTAATAAATGATTTTCTTGAAGGTCCTATAAGGATAGAAAAACCTAAAGATTTAAATTCTTTTAGATTTTCAATCAAATATAAATTCTCTTCTGCTGTTTTTCCAAAACCAAGACCAGGATCAATGATTATGCTTTCTTTTTTAATGCCCTTATCTATAGCGTATTGAGTTTGCTTTTGCAACCACTTGTAAACTTCATCCAAGATTGAAGCATGATCATTATTTCCTGTTTCTTGCTTCGTGTTTCTTGCTTCGTGTTTTGTAGCCGGTATCCCCATATTATGCATAATTACAATGGGACAATTAGCTTTTGCTGCTACATGTACCATTTCTAGATCCATTGTTAGCCCAGACACATCATTTATCATTGTTGCACCAGCATTAAGTGCAAGCTGAGCAACATTTGCTTTATATGTATCAATTGAAATAATAACTTTAGAATATTTCTTTTTTATTTCGTAAACTACAGGAATAACCCTTTTTAATTCCTCTTCTTCTGTGATCAGCTCTGCCCCTGGTCTAGTAGACTCTCCGCCTACATCAATAATATCAACTCCATTACTTATTAATTTTTCTACGTGTTTAATTGCATCATCTATATGAAAATATTGACCCCCATCTGAAAATGAATCAGGGGTAATATTTAAAATTCCCATTACAACAGGTTTTTTAGATTTAAGTAAATCACTAATATTTAATGTCTGAAGACTCACTTATTTGGCAGTCGCACACTCTTTACCTAGGAGCTTGCAAAGTTCTTCTTTTAAGACTGGAACAACTTTAAATAAGTCATCCACTATCCCATAATCACATTTTTTAAATATTGGAGCATTTGGATCTTTATTTATAGCCACTATAACTTTTGAACTTCCCATTCCTGCAAAGTGCTGAATAGCACCTGAAATACCACAGGCTATATAAAGCTGTGGTGATACTGTTTTTCCAGTTTGTCCAACCTGCATGCTATGTGGAGCATAACCAGAGTCTACCGCTGCACGAGAAGCTCCAACAGCAGCACCCAAGATTTCTGCAGTTTCAAACAAAATTTTATAATTATCCCAGTTAGCCATAGCACGACCACCAGAAATAATTATGCTTGCTTCTGTAAGTGAAACTTCTTTTGATTTTGATTTTGAAACTTCTCTGATTTTTTGCCTTATAGAATTTTGATCTATATTTGCTTTTTCAGTTATTACTTCTGTTGTTTTTGCAATTACATCTTTTGGCATAAGAGTATTGGGTCTAAATGCCGCTAACTTTGGTTTAAAGTTATCATTAAATTTCACTTTAACAATAGCTTTATTTGAATACATTGTTTTAGTAACAGTCAAACTAGATCCTTCTAAAGCAATCTCTGTACAATCCATTGCAAGCCCACCATTGGTATGAAAAGATGCTGCTGGAAGGAGATCCATCCCAATTAGTGAATTAATTCCAAAAATATAATCAGGATTTTGTTCTTTAACAACCTTTATAAACAATTTTGTATAAATTTCAGAATTATAATTTTCAAGAACAGCATCGTCAATTAATATGACTTTATCTACCCCACAAGAACCAAATTGTTCCTGTGTTTTTGAATTATTCAAATTAGATCCTATTAATACTGAGACTAAGTTTCCACCAACTTGATCAGCAATATTTCTAGCTGTTTTTAAAACCTGAATTGAAGGCTTTGTTAAATCTTTATCCTGACTTACTTCTGCTAAAACTAAAATGTTACCCATAATGTTTGCCCCTGATACTTATTTACCTAAAAATAACATAAACAAAACGATCAATATAATATGTACATTATATAATCATAAGTATGAGCAATTTGCAAACAGGTTTTATTGTTACATTAGGAGTAATAGTTTTTAATTTAATTATATTTTCTTTAATTCCAATGAGTATAAAGAAATTAGCAAATAGAAAGAAGTAAATCAAAATGAATATCGTTGTAATCATAAGACAAACTCCAGATACTGAAACCAAGATTAAGCTGGATTCAGAAAGTAAAAAAATTGATACTACAGGAATAACCTGGATAATAAATCCATACGATGAATTTGCAATTGAAAAAGCCTTAAAAATAAAAGAACAAATAAATGCAGGAGAGGTTATTTTACTTGCCTGTGGATCATCAAGAACTGAAGAAGCTATAAGACAAGGACTTGCAATGGGAGCCGACAGAGCAATTTTTATAAAAGATGATTCTCTTGAAAATGCAGATCCATTTTCTATTTCAAAATTACTTGCTGCCGAATTGAAAAGCATGCAGGTTGATTTGATCTTATCAGGGAAAAAAGTGATTGATTTTGAATCTTCTCAAATCCCAATTTTTGTAAGTGAAGAACTTGGTTTAACACATGTAAGTTTTGCAATGAAGTTTAATGAAGTCGATGCTACAAATAAAAAAATTGTTGTTGATCGTGAAGCAGAGGGTTCACATGAAATCATTGAAGTTCAGCTCCCTGCATTAATTACATGCGATCGTGGTGAAGATCACCCCAGATATGCATCTATAACCGGTATTATGAAAGCCAAGAAAAAAGAAATTATCGTAAGGACTCCTTCCCCACTTGAGCAAAGAACTGAAATATCAGGAATGGATTTACCACCATCCAGAAAAGAAGCCAAAATATTTGAAGGTGAAGTTCCTGAGAAGGTAGCTGCATTAGTTAAATCCCTCCGTGAAGAAGCTAAAGTTATATAGCTTCTATATTGGTTCCATTATCTGGATTTATGTAAAAAACCACTAGATCTTTTCCTTTTTTTTCCAGCCTAAAGACTCCCAAGCCAGGCATTTCAAAGTAAGCGTTTGATGCAACACTAATAACGACTTTTCCTAAATCATCATTTTGTTCCAATACTTCATAGGTTGGAGCTGTTTTTGTAGAGCCTGGATTACGTCCTATATTTACTCCCGATAGCGTGGAACTATAATCTAATTCTAGCTGAACCGCTCTATTAGAAACTCCTATTAATTTACAGTCAACTTTAGAATTACCATTTGTAAATGACAAACCTCTATGTAACCTTACATATCTAAAAAAATCTGAGGTATTATTTCTCCCTATTGAGGGGCCTATATAGGGTCTATCAGTTATTTGAATTGGCATACTGTACCTAACCTAGGATTATATTCTATTAATTAGAGTAAAGTCTTTCTTTCAGAAAAATTTTATTTTCATGCAAATCTTAAAACATTACAAGACTAATTCCAGAGATTGTCTTAGCATCTCTAATTTCACCATCTTTAATCATTTGCCAGACTTGCTTTAAATCCATAACCTTAACTTCTATATTCTCATCTGGATCAGGCTCTGGCTCATCATCTATCAATTCAGTTGCCCTAAAGAAATAGAGAACCTCATTACTATATCCAGGTAAAGGATAAACAATACCCATAGGCTCTAATGATTTAGCAATATATCCTGTTTCTTCTTTTAACTCTCTTTTTGCTGCAATAATTGGGTTTTCATTTTTATGCAATGTCCCTGCAGGAAGTTCCCAAAAGACCTTTCCTATTGCATAGCGAAATTGTTTAACTAAAACAATCTTAGAGGGTTCTGGCTGAGCAATAATAGTAACTCCACCATTATGAATCAAAACTTCCCTAGTTGATTCTCTACCATTTGGGAGCTTAACTTTATCAACTGTATAAGTTAATATTTTTCCCTCATAAACAATTTGAGAACTTATTTTTTCTTCTTTAAACTCTCTTGTAGTCATTAGCTTATTTTAGCAAGAAATATATGTCTTTATTACTTGTGGTAAATAATCAATTAGATCTTGTGGGAGCAATGAAAAAGCTGTTTTATTTTTTGCAATTATTTCAGCAGTCTTACCATGGAGATAAACTCCTACACATGCAGCTAAATCCGGCTTTAGTCCTTGTGCTATTAACCCCCCAATAAAACCTGCAAGAACATCACCAGTTCCACCTTTTGCTAATGCCGAATTACTAAAGGGCGATATGTAAATATTGCCTTCTTTTGTTCCAATAATTGTAGCTGGTCCTTTAAGAACAATTGTACAGCCTAAAGTTTTTGCATTTGATTTAACAAGTTCAATTTTATTTTTTAATACTTCATCAAGTGTAAGACCCAAAAGTCGTGAAAATTCTTTTGGATGTGGTGTCAGAACAATTTCAGTTTTTGTTTTTTGTATTATTTCTTTATTTCCTGCAAGAACATTAATGCCATCTGCATCCAAGACAATTGGAATTAATACATTTAAAATCAAATTTTCTACCAAGCTTTTTATTTCCAGATCAGTTGTTAATCCCGGTCCAATAACTAGTGCTGTTGATTTTTTACTTTCAGCCAGAATAGCCTCTAAATTAAAATCAACATTAATAACTTCAGGGATTTCCACTGATATTTTGTTAAATACTTCCTGTTTACTTGCTAAACAAGTTAGTCCAGAACCTATTGAAGAAGCAGCTCTACTAGCCAGAAAAGCAGCCCCAGGATACTGTTTACTACCAGAGACTAATAATGTTTTACCAAAGCTTCCTTTATTGCTTTGATTACTTCTTTTTGGAAGATTAGTTTTTAAAAAATTATCATCTAATAAAAATAGGTTTGTTTCAATTTCTGGAAGACCTATATCTATTACTTTTATTTCTCCACAATATTGTTTTGCAGGATATATAAGTAACCCGACTTTCTGATATCCAAATGTTATAGTTTGCTTTGCTTCAATAACAATATCATTTATATTTCCACTATCAGGATCTACACCTGTTGGAATATCACAAGCTATTATATGTTTACCTGAAGAGTTAATTAATTTAATTATCCATTCAAATAATGGGGAAAGTTTTCCACTAACTCCCGTCCCTAAAAGGCAGTCAATTACAGTATTTGATTCAACTAATGTTTTAAGAAAAATATTGTCACTTTCATTTTTAATTTCTAAATACTGAACTTTATCTTTTATAAGTTCAAGATTTACTTTTGCATCTTTTGAAAGCAAATCTTCATCTGAAGTAAGGAATAGTTTAACTTTTTTGTTTGCCAAATATAAATATCTCGCTGCAACAATTCCATCCCCGCCATTATTTCCTTTTCCGCATACTATTAAATATGGTTCTTTGCCATTTTTTGCAGCCTCTGCCAGTGCAGAACCTGCTTTTTCCATAAGATTTAAAGATTCCTGAGAACCCATCTTTTTTATCCACTCAGATTCAAGTATACGTATTTGCTCAGAAGTTACTAATCGTTGCATTTTTTATTTATTCATTGATTGTACAGAATACTCAATTTGAGGAATATCCTTAAACACAACTCTATCACCAACTTTTATCATATTACTGTTAGAAAAACCACCATTTACTTCTATTACTTCTGTAACGGGATACATTGAAGGATAAAGAGTGCTTGTTTGATTTGGCACTGCATTTTTTACAATCTTTACAATTTTTCCCTTACTTATAAAGATCATATCAAGAGAAATCAAAGTATCTTTCATCCAAAAAGTTACCTGTTGAGCAGGTCTAAACACAAAAACCATTCCACGATCTTTAGCAAGTTCAGGTCTATTCATTAAACCTTTTTGCCTCTCTTCATCAGTTGCTGCAACTTCTAATAAAATTTTTAGATTCTTTTTCCCAACAAACTTAACAAAACCTTCCTGAGCATTAGAAGGTAAAACTGCCTGAACAAATAATGCCCATATAAAAGTAAAAATAATTAGTTGTTTACTCATAATTATATTGTATTTTATACCCAACTATTATCCATTCATTACCAACCATATTTTGTATAAAATGTTTTCTTGCTATTAGGATTTACCCATTCAACCAGTACCCCTTCAGTATCTGGTATAGAACGACTTTTAATCCTACCTGTAGGTGAAACAAAAGCTGAAATCCCACTATTAGAGGCTATAATAACAGGTCTCCTATTCTCAATTGCCCTAAAAACTGCAAATGCAAGAAATTGCTGTTTTACATGAACATCTGCAAACCAGCTTAAATCAGAAAGATTAAGCAAAATCTGAGAACCTTCCAAAATACTTTTTCTAACGATTGAAGGAAAGATTAATTCAAAGCAGATCGTTAAACCAACCTTTCCTAATGAAGTATTAAATGGGGCATTTTTCTTTCCTGGACAAAGACCTTCTCCAAGAGAAGAGGATGCTAGCTTTTTTAAAAAGTCTGGCAAAATAAATGTTAATGGGAGAAATTCTCCAAACGGCACAAGTCTTGCCTTCTCATAATTAGCAACATTATTATCTTGCGGTTTCAAATAAACTGCACAATTTGAAAACCATTTCTGACAATCACAATAACTCCCAAAAATAAATTCTGATTGTTTTTTTGTTGCTTGAGCCCTTGCCCATCTCTGAGTAGCATAATCTCTAGTAAATGCCGTTGGCAAAGAGCCTTCTGGAGCAACAAATAATACAGCGCTATTGTTATTAATTAATTTTTCATAAGTCTTTTTTATCAAAGATATATCAGGCTCGCCTGCACGCAAATTTTTTATTGGAAGGTTGCCCTGCAACACACAAATTACTTTTGACTTTTTGCAGAAGAAATCCGGATTTTTCCAATATAAATATAAACTTGTAATAATACTGAAAATAATCAAGCCACTAATTAAAGAAGAATTTATAAGTAAAGATGTAAGTTTACCAGGATCTCTTGGGATATATCTATTCCCAATTTTTTCAATATTAAATATCCATATAAAAAAGTCTGCAACAGTCATATTAAAAAATACAATTAAAAAGCTTATTGACAAGCTTCCAAAATATTCAGCTATTTGAATTAAATACAAATTTTTATACTGGCTATATTCAACAAGAGTCCATGGAACTCCTAACAAAAATTTACATGCAGAAAGCTTATTAAATATAATTAGCCAGATAAAGGTAATTATCAAAGAATTCAGTATCCCATTTTTATAAGGTATAAGAGAAAACTTTTTTATCAGAAAAACACTTACAGCAAATAGTATAAAGAATATTGAGTTATAAACACTTACGACAACCACAGCTAATATTGAAATAAAAATGCTTTGGAAATCATTAAATCCCATCCAATATAAAGGATGCATAGAAACTAGCCAGTGCAAATAAGACAGATTATAAGCAAGACCAAAAAGAAAGGAATATATAATTGACTCGTTTATTTTCTTTGAAGTGTTTATAATTATGAAGAGCGGAACAAGTCCAATCCAAGCAAGAAACCAAAGATCATAACCAGGAGCACAAAGGGATAATGTAAGCCCACTAAGGAAAATTAAAAATGCTTTCAAATAAGAATTACGAAGCATAAGTATAAATTAACATGCAAAAGAATAAATTAGACAAAAAACAAAATAATATACATAGTGCAAAAAAGAGAAATCTAATATTAGGAATTGATCCAGGCAGCACTGTTATTGGTTATGGAGTCATAGAATACGAATCAACGAATAGGAAACCAAGAGCTATTGATTATGGTTATATAGATCTAAAACAATATTGTAAGCAAGAAGAAAAACTATTGCATTTAAGTAAAGATTTAAAAGAAATTTTTAAAGAATACAAGCCTAAATATATGGCAGTTGAAAATATCTTTTTCTTTAAAAATGCTAAAACTTTTACTGCTGTTTCAGAAGCAAAAGGGGTTATTCTCTTAACTGCTGCTGAAGCACAAATAGACATCCATGAATACACACCATTACAAGTAAAACAAAGCATCTCAGGATATGGAAGAGCAGACAAAAAAATTATTGAAAAATTAATACAGAATTCACTGGATATATGTACCAATATTACGCCAGATGACTCTTCAGATGCACTAGCCATAGCACTTTGTCACTATCACCATTTAATAAATGTTTGAGATTCCTTACAATAACTAAATAAAATTTAACAATAAGAATCAACGCTTAAATCTAACTGAAATTTCAAGTTTAGGGATATTTCTATATCAAATCTTAACCTAACCATGATTTTCTTAATAGTAAGAAACGGGGGTAAGTCTAGCAATCTAGATCATTTAAAGGGTTAACTAGGTTTTTAATCCAAATGCATGAGGCATATGTGATAAAAACCACTATCTAGAAGGGTTTAATAGTATAGACTGCACTTATCCAAACTACGTATCAAAAATACGAAAAGAGTTGATGTGATGAAAGAAATGAAACAACATAAATCAAAGAAAAGTTACGAGACTGACCCAAGCCTAAAAGATCTTGCTTACACATTACACAGCAGAACAGGCTATGTAAAAGCTAGTTCTAACGATTCTTCAAATTTTGAGAACCTTTCCTTATCAAGTGATGAAATTTCATTATTTGCAAAAGAAGTTGATAATATTCCAAAATTAAAATTAGACCATAAAGACTCATTAAATAAAATTGCCAAAACTTTTTCAAAAGCATTTTCAAGCAGCGCATTTTATGAAGAAGCAAATTTCCAAATAAAAGAAATGCTAATAGAAACATTTTTTCAGACCGCAAGAGCACTTGCAGTAGCAGTAGAAGCAAGAGATCCATATACCGGAGGACATTCTGATAGAGTATTTCAAATTGCAACAGCCATTGGCAAAAGATGTAATATAAATCCAACTGAACAAATGCATCTTGAAGCCGGAGCATTATTACATGATGTAGGAAAAATTGGTATTCGAGATGGAGTACTTTTAAAGCCAGGACCTTTAACTGATTCAGAATACAAAGAAATGCAATTACATCCAATTATTGGCGCACACATGGTAGAAAAATTAAATTGTTTACATGGGTGTCTGGATGCAGTATTGTTTCACCATGAAAGAATTGATGGCTATGGATATCCTTATGGAATTAAAGGAATCGAGATTCCAATTATTGCAAGAATTACTTCAATAGCTGATGCATATGATGCAATGACAACTAATAGAGTATACAGAAAAGCACTAAGTCATGAAACTGCTTTAGAAGAAATTATTCGTAACAGTGGAACACAGTTTGATCCAGAGATAGTCAGGGTATTTGTAAGCTGGTGGGAAGAAACTTTTCAAAAAAGCTCAGCTAAAATACAAAACATTGCATAGCTAGTATTATTCTAACTTTAGTTTTTGAGCTATTACTACCAAATAAAATCTATCTATTTTTTCACACAATTCTTCTTCTAGATCCTTCATTAATCTATATGTTAACAACTTAACTGCTGATTCCTTTGCTGGTAAGCATTCAGCTATTTTTCTGTTTGAATATCCTTTTGCTACCAGCTTCATTACATTGATTTGCTTTTGGGTTAATGCTATTTTATTCTGATTATAATCAAACAGAACTCTTCTTCCTGATGTAAACCTTTTTTCACTTACATAGTTTGCATAGTCAAGCTTAAACTCAAATGGTGAACTTGAGTAAGCACCTGTTAATAATTTATCTGTAAGAGAGTCTTCCATTTGTATTAATTAAAAACAGCTTTCATTATCTGCAAAATAACAAAAAAATATAAGCCGGTAAAGTATGGAAAGTATTTCGATTTCAATTCGAAAAGAAAAATTAAATTGGAATGATTTTTATCTCAAAAGAGAAAATATTTTAAAAATTACAGAATCGAGAAAATAATCATATTTTTTAGACTTAAACAAATTAGAGAAGAAATATTACCTCTTTACAATTTTTTAGAAAGATTTAAGCATTGAGATGTCATTGCAATGACATCTACAGAAGAGTTTTTCCAAATCCTAATTTTGATGCCAATAACAACAAAACTCTGGGCCTAACTGGATGTATATTAAAAGCTTCAGAAAGCTTTGCTTTGATTTCATTTACATAAGACTGAACTGTCTTAAGCTCAATCTTTATTAATGATGCAATCTCATCATTTTCTTTACCTTCAGCAATATAATGCAATATTTCACTTTGTCTTGGTGAAAATTGGATTTTGGGGAGTTTCTCAGCAGTAAAAATCAAAAGTTCATCATCTTCATAAACTCTATGAATAAATTCTGGTAGTCTGCCTATAGATATAGCTTTTTCTACATATGCCTGAGCCCCCATATCAAGACATCTATGAATCCTAGCCCACCCAGTTTCACTTGAAAATACAATTACTTTACAGCTAGAAGCTTTTCTTAATTTACTAATAAACTGTTTTAACTCATGCTTTTCATAACCGGGCATCCTTAAATCCATAAGAATGACATTTGGTTGTAGTTGAATTGTTCTTTCTAATAATTCATCATATGAAACAGCAGTACCAATTGTTTTTATTTTTGGATCTTTATTTAAATCTGATTCCACTCCATGAAGAAGATAAGGATGATCATCAGCAATTAAAGTAAGAATAATTCCTTTATCTGCTTCATTCTGAACAGGATTATTAAGCTTAATTTCTCCGTGTCCAAAACTATTTTTTGAAAATGTATAAAGATAACCTTGACTTTGAGTAGTACTATTCATATCTTTCTCATCTAGCACAAAGTTGATTTGCGCTTCCTTCGATTTTTTCTTAAGCTAAACAAGCTTTGCAAGCTTCATAAAGCAAGACTTGTTTTTTACAGCTGTAGAACTTATGTTCATGAGTATATAACAAACCTCAGTAGAAGAATTGTTAAATTTTGAGAGACCTAATACTTTTCCTTAGAAAAAGTTAAAAATTTTTAATTTAGGCAAGTGAAATATTCTCTTCCAAAGCATGAGTTTAAGAGGTTTTAACAAAATATGAAAAAGATTTAATATTCGTGCTTTAGAAATTTAGACTAAGTATCAACCTCTACCACCCACATATATTAGAATAGCTAACAAGTTTTTTAATTTGGATGCAAATTATATTGTTCTAATTTTAGAGCAACTGATATTTGAAATAATCATGGAAGAAACGATTTCCCAAGGCCAGATTCAATCCCTAATAGACGGGTTATTCTTACAACCTACTCTAAAAGAGAACTCCAATATTGTTTCATTAACAAGCAATGAACTTGCCGATCTTTCATTACAAGTCAGTAAGCTTATTGGCACAAACCAATCAATTGATCAGACACTGGATAATATTCTTAGCATTATAGGAAATACCGGTATCGGGGAAAGAGTTTTATTATTCCAGCTAAACAACGAATCTTCTAAAGCTTTGTTAACACACTATTGGGAAAGTCCTTATGTTCCCAAATTTAACCCAGTAGGTTTTGAGATTGATTTGACAGACATTCCTTTAATAAAAGCTTTCAACATAAACTCAAGAAATGCTCTGCAAATAGAGGATATATCAAAATATCTTGGATTACCAAACTATATTTTAAAGAATAAACTAAAAGCTCTTTTCCTGAAATGTAAAAGTAAGTCCATATTTGTTGCAGTGGGCTCCTCAGAAAATACCAGGATTGTCCTTAACTTTCAGTTTTGTACAAGAAATATTATTTGGAGCAATGAAATAGAAAAAGTTATTCAGTCAATAGTAGATCAGGTAGCAATTGCTATTCAAGGCTTCTCTAATAAGAAGAAAAGAGAGTTCTTGCAAAGAAATATAACCGAGATTCAGGAAAATGCTATTAAAGAACAAGAAGAATTACTGAGACGATTTGCAAGTGATCTACATGATCTCCCATGTAGCATAATTCCAAATCTAAAAAAAGCTATTACAAATAAAGATCTGGAAGAGTGTGAAAGACTTGTAGATGAAGTACACCATAGCTTAAGACAACTTATCAATGAATACATACTCCCAGACATAAATCTGCTTGGTTTTGTAAACACGATTTATCAGTTTACAAATGGATTTAAGAAAAGTTTCAAGGGACAGGTAATCGTTGATCTGCCTGATGAAGAAATAAATATTCCACACAAAAAAGCTACTGAGCTTTTTAAAGTAATAAGAGAATGGTTTTGTAATATAGAAAAACACTCTTGCGCTGATATAGTTGAATTTAAATTAAAGAAATCAAATGATAACTACTTCTTAATTACTATCTCTGACAACGGAAAAGGCTTTGATTCAAAAAATATTAAAAATTTAGGTTATGGAATATTAAATATTCAGAGAAGGCTTATTGAAACAAATTCAAAATTTGAGATTAAAAGTGAAATAAACAATGGTGCAACCTTAAAAATACAGACCTTTACAGACTAAGCTTTGTTTAAAGCCTATCAAGTTTTATCTTTAGTTCTCTTTATACATATATTCATAAAATGAACAGGAGTAACCTATATGCCACTAGACAACGATAGAGCAAGAGCTTTTCATACAGCACAAAATTTTATCTTACAAGGTAGGGCAAATCTTGGTTATCAGAATTATTTAACACAAGCCAGAAATTATAATTTTCAAAGTCAAATAAACGATATTTATACTCCAACTCCATATGCAATTTTAGGTCATAATACTTTTCACAGTTTTCCAGTAAGAGGAACAGTTAATTATGGTGGCAATAATTATGCATTTAACTATGGAACAGGCTATGTAATGGAAGGTCCATCACCTCATCTATTTATTGCTCCCAGACCAAGATATCAAGGTTTTTATCCCCCTATAATTGTCCCTCTGGGAATGTCTTAATTTGAATTATATTTTTCAAACAAAATCCATGTTAAAATAGCCATGTTATGGCATATTTTATAGTTGGTATTCAAGTTTTAAGTGGAATTGCATTAATTGCTCTTATATTAATTCACTCACCAAAGGGAGAAGGTTTAGGCGGTATTGGTGGCTCTGCAAATCTTTTTACCGGTCCATCACAAGCTGAAGCTGGATTAGACAGAATCACCTGGGCAGTTGCTTCTACTTTTATCTTATGTTCTGCATTAGTTGGCTGGGGAATTATCAAATTTTAAATTTCTTGCATAATGGCAACCACTAAAACTTTAATCAAAGCTAAATTAACGGATAACGTAGGGATTGGAAAAGATTATTACGTAAGTTGGTTTCATGCTCCCGATCTTATAAAAGAGATTAATCCAGGACAGTTTGTAATGATGGAGTCTGGTCAATATCTTTTAAGACCTTTTAGTGTCTATGAAACAAAAGGTGAAAATGCAGGCTTTCTTTACAGAGTTATTGGAGGCGGGACTAGTTTTTTAAGTAAGCTAAAGATTGGAAATGAAGTTCTTATACATGGTCCACTTGGGAATGGCTTTACTTATCCTGCAAATAAAAAAAAATCGATTTTAATAGTAGCTGGTGGAATAGGAATTGCAACCTTTCCGCTTGTAGCAAGAGTAGCTCATGAAAGAGGCTATAAAATAAAAACTCTTTTTGGTGCAAGAAGTAAAAATGATCTGGTTTGTACAGAAGAATTAAGAAAATATGGAGAAGTAGAGTCAATCACTGATGATGGCAGCTCAGGAAGAAAAGGGTTTGTAACAGAGCTATTAACAGCAGAATTAAACAAAAACAAAGATCAGGAAATATTTGTCTGTGGTCCAACTCCCATGTTAAAGAGTGTTATCAAAGTCTGCAATGAATTTGGAGTAATAGCACAGGTATCCTTTGAAGAATTTATGGCATGTGGCTATGGGGTATGCATGTCCTGTGTAATTAAAGCAAATGGGAAACACCTAAGAACCTGTGTTGATGGACCTGTTATGAGATCGGATATTGTAGCTGTTTGATATAGTTTTCTTAAGTACCTTTGAGATCCTTCGTCGCCTTGCTCCTCAGGATAAAATATTGTGCTTTTTATAGCACAATATTTTACTTCTTAGCAGTTAATTCTTTATCTATCTTTTGTAAAAACTGTTGCATTACACTTATAAGTTCGTTTAATTCAAAGATCTTTAACAAATCAGTAGAGCCATTTATACCTTCAATAGGTCTTAAAATTTCTTTTATATTTTCATCAATTACATTTTTTGCTCCAAGAGATTCAAAAGAAACTGTCTGATTACTTTCAAGTCTTATCAAAGCTGAATGTCCGATTTCTTGAACAGGATCCATGTAATTAAACATTGCTGAAATAATTATTTTATTTCCAATATGTTCAGCACTTAAATCAATCTCACGTCCTGAACTCAAAATATATTTTCTATTTGAAAAAATTGCTTTACGCATAATGTTGTTATTTTACTATATTTTTTTGCGATAAACATATTAACAAAACAGAGATAACGTAAAACATCATTCCGAGGAGCCCTCATTCTTTACTCAGGGTAAGCTCTACTACATAGAACTCCTAGCACGTTATGAGATTGCCGCGTCGGCACTTCGTGCCTCCTCGCAATGACGTGAAACTTCTTTAAACCTCTTTATAGAAAGATCAATGTATTTCTTTTCTATCTCAATTCCTACGAATTTCCTATTTAGCATATATGCAACCACTCCCGTAGTAGAACTACCACTAAATGGATCAAGTATTAAATCACCTTCTTTTGTACTAGCGAGAATAATTCTTTTTAAAAGATCAATTGGTTTTTGTGTAGGATGCTTACCAGTTTTTTTTTCATTTTTTTTAGATGCAGTTATTGACCATACAGTACGCATTTGTTTTTTTGGATTCTTAAGTTTATCTTCAGACCATATACCGTTTTTCATTAATGCGTAATTAAAGTAATGTTTTGTTTTCTTATCTTTCTTTGCCCACAAAATGGTTTCATGACTGGACGTGAAATATCTACAACTTATATTGGGGGGGGCATTTGATTTAAACCAGCAAATATCATTTAACAATTTAAATCCTAATAGCTGTAAGACACTGCCACATAAATAAATAGAATGATACGTACCACTTATCCACATAGTCCCTGTAGGTTTTAAAATTCTTTTACAAGCACTAATCCAACTCTTATGGAATGCTAAATCATTCTCAATTCCCTTACTTACATCCCAATTTCCTTTATTAACATTAGTCCGTTTTCCAGAGTGACATGTAAAACCATTGTTAGAAAGAAGATATGGAGGATCAGCAAAAATACAATCAAAGGTATTTTCCTTATATTGCTTTAATATATCCAAGCAATTTCCTTGAAAAAGTTTGTATTTATCTCCATCTGCAAATATTGGCTTCTTCATAAATTTAATATTTCATAGTATATCTCATTCATTCAGATGACACCCCCTAAACAATCATCCTTCTGCTTTAGGTAATTACTTTTAAACGTAGTTGTTCCTCTGATTTTTATACTCCTAATATGGGTAAAAGATAGTCAGGAAAAGAAACAGTTTAGGGGTATCACTACTACTAGATTTTTTAAGAATAAGGCCGAAATAACTTATTATAGGCCATTATTTATTTTAAACAAACCATTGAAAGAAGATAATATTAAAACCAGTATTGAAATAAAGCTCCTAGATGACAAATCTCTGGAGAATGATAATTTCAGCGATATAAATGTCCCAATAGATGATTCGGTAAAGCTTTACTTAAAAGAAATAGGAAAAGTCTCTTTATTAAAACCCCTTGAAGAACTTGAAATTTCAAGAACGATTTTAAAAGGTGGAGCAGGGGCTGATGCTGCAAAAAGAAAATTAATACAGGCGAATTTAAGACTTGTGGTTTCTATAGCAAAAAGATATTTAGGCAGAGGATTAAACTTTTTAGACTTGATTCAAGAAGGCAATATAGGGCTTATGAAAGCTGCTGAAAAATTTGATAGTGAAAGAGGCTTTAAGTTTTCTACATATGCAACCTGGTGGATAAAGCAGGCTATTACAAGAGCAGTAGCGGATAAAGCTCATACTATAAGAGTTCCTGTTCACATGGTTGAAAATCTCTATAGACTTCGCAAAATTAGTAATGATCTTACAAACCAGCTGCATCGTAAACCAACTGATGATGAGTTAGCTAGTGCAATGAAAATTTCAAAAGATAGATTGGATGAAATTATAAAAGCTGTTAAAGAGCCTGTTTCTCTGGAAACCCCTGTAGGCAAAGAAGAAGATGTAAAGCTTGGAGATTTCATTGAGGATCATGGCACTTTACAACCAGAAGACTATGTACTAAATGAGCTTTTAAAGACTGATTTAAATAAAGCACTGGAAGAACTTAATGAAAGAGAAAGACATCTGATTAATTTAAGATTTGGACTTGAAGATGGACAACAAAGATCCTTGGAGGAAGTAAGTAAACTATTTCAACTACCACGTGAGAGAGTAAGACAAATAGAATTTAAAGCACTAAGAAAGTTAAGACATCCGGTTAGAAGTGCCAAGTTAAGAGATTATTTAGAAGACGATCAATAAATATTATGTCATTCTTCAGTCACTCCATTTCTTCAGAATGACACACTAATGATAAGCATTGACCTTGATTGATTTAAAGGTTGTTCCATTCCCATACAAAATAGTTCTTACTCCAATTACTCCAAGGTGTTTTTTTCCTCTTTTATCTAATTTCATCTCATAGCTTACAATTCCATGTTCAAAGAAGTGGCTTATAAAATGTGCATTTTTAATTTGCTTTTTATACTTTCCTCTTTCTTTTTTTGGATATAACATATCAGCAATAGCATTTGCTTCACCTTCAGAAATCATTTCTTTTTTAACTTTATTTCCTATTGGTCTTGCTGTTTCAGAGAATGATTTACTATCTCTATAGATAGCTTCAACCTGCCAACCAAATTGTGGAAGTTGATAGATCTTTTTTCCTGCAAAATTTTTATTTTTTTCAGAGAACTGTTCTGATGATAGTTCTTTTCCATATTGTCTTTGATTATCATTAACTTTATTGTCAAGTTTGGACAGAGCATTAATGGGAAACAGAAGCACGAAACAGGAAGCAAGAAGCAAGAGGATAATCTTATTTCTGTATTCTCCTACTTCGTGCTTCATGCCTCCTGCTTCATTCTTCATTCTTTGCTTTAGCCCAAATTCCCACACTAAAAATATAAGCATAACAAGCAAATGCAACAAGCATACCAATATACCAGTTTGGATTTTGAACTGAGCCTGTAATTTCAGCTACTTTAGTAATAACTGGTCCAATTACGGCTCCACCAATAATTGCTGTACAAAGTATTCCTGAGACCATGCCTGAATACTCTTTTTTATATGATTCAATAGCAAGTCCATAGATAGATGGAAACATTATTGAAATAAAAAATCCAATTGCTGGAAATGCCCATAATGCTATTGTCAGATTTTTTGAAAAAATTGCACAAGCAAGAGCAATCGCTGCACATGAAACATAAATTTGAATTGCTTTTTTAGTTGGAATTTTATCCAAGACAAAACTCCCCAACAACCTTCCAACAAGCAATCCAAGCCAGTAGTTTGCAATGGTGGAATTTTTTACGGCTTCAGCATTTGATCCTAAAACATCTGAAATCTTATATATGTCTTCAAGGAAAAGACTTATATTATTTGCCACTCCAACTTCAACTCCAACATAAAGAAAAATTGCAGTAGCATACATAACCATTAGAGGATCTTTCAGCATAGCCGCAAAGGTTTTCTTTGATTTTTCTTCTTTCCCATCAGAAAGTTTTTCTTCAGGATACTTAGGAAGTGCAACACTTAACAACATCATTAAAGAAACTATAGTAAAGATCCAGTAAGTATAGTTCCATTCAAATCCTTTTAATTTGACAAAGGTCACTACATGAGGAGCAATATACGAACCAACTCCAAACAAAACCATAAACAAAGTCAGATTTCTTGAGTATTTTGCTGGATTACTAATGTCTTTAACAAGAGGGTTTACTGAAACCTGAATAGCAGTAATTCCTACACCACAAATAAACATTGCGGCCATATTTGCATAGTACCCGGGTAAACTTGCAAACATAAAAACACCAATTGTTGTAATCAAAGAACCAAGGATTAGAGTAAATTTTGTACCTATTTTACTAATCAAAACTCCAACTGGAACAGACATAAGCCCATATGCAATAAAAAAAACTGATGCTAAGAAGCTGGATGCTGAACCACTTACGTTATATGCCTCTTTAATCTTTGGAACAATTGCGCCTGCGACATTTGTAATGGCACCAAATGTTAAATAGGCAAATGCAACTGCAATTAAAAGAAAGAAATAGTTATTTTTTTGTTTCGTCATTTTTTTAAACGCGAAATAACTGCTACGCAGATTATTTCACTATTTCTATGCTGCTCCTCTGCGACGTGAAGGTTTGTATTTTCAACAAACCTTCACTTATATACTTACACAGGTTATTAAATATATCATGATGAGATTTGACCTAAAAAAAACTGAAACAAATAGTTACTAATTTATATAACTTCTTGAACTAATCCATTCTCTCAATAATCATTGCTATTGCTTGTCCACCACCAACACATAAAACAGCAAGACCGTAACGTTTGTTTTGCTCTTCAAGTGCATGTAAAAGTGTAGTAATTAATCTGGCACCACTAGCACCAAGTGGGTGCCCTAATGCAATGGCTCCACCATTGATGTTAAGTTTAGAAGAAGGAATTCCTGTATCTTCTTGAGTTGCTAAAACTACAGGAGCAAATGCTTCATTCACTTCAAAGAGATCAATATTTTGAAGCGAGAAAGTATTGTCCTGAAGAGATATCTGAGCATTTCTAATTACTTTTTCTATTGCATCTACTGTTGCAGTAAGCTGTAATTTTGGATCTCCCTCTATAGTAGCAGAAACTGCTGAAGCAACAATTCTTGCTCTTGGCTGAAGTCCATATTTATCTAACGCTTCTTCACTGGCTAATAAAAGTGCTGATGCCCCGTCCATTTCCTGACTACAGTTTCCAGCAGATACATTTCCCCATCTTGGTGGAAACATTCTGGCAAAAGCAGCATGATCAAATTCTTTTACTCCATCATCTTTGTCTTCTACTCTTCCTTTACCAGTTTCAACAGGTACAATTTCAGATGAGAATTTTCCTAGATCATTCGCTTTTTTTGCTTTCTTATGACTTTCAATAGAAAAATCATTCATTTCCCTCGCACCAAGCTCATATTCTTCGGCAATCAATGCTGCAGAATTATGCATAGGAACAATTTGAGCATCTCTGTGCATTGTTTTCTTTACTACTTTTTTTTGATACCAGAGAGTCTGTCTAATGTTTTTAAAACTTGTGGGCGGAGGTAGGCAATCAGAGCCTATTCCAACTCTTGACATTGACTCAACACCACCAGCAACTGCCAGATCAATATCTCCTAAAGCAATTGCATTAGCAAGATTTCTTGTAGCCATTAAAGAAGAACCACATAAAAACTGAACAGTGCTTGCAGGAACATCTTTACCAAGTGCAATACTTGCAATATTCTTACCTACATTAAATCCCTGTTCACCCGTAGGCGTTGCACATCCAAAAGAGACTTCTTCAATAGCAGCTCTGTCTTTAAGACCTGATCTAAGAACAAGTGCATCTACAGGAATTACACCTAGATCGACTGGATGGACTCCAGACAATTTCCCAGGCTTTGCTGTCCATGGCTTATACCAGGCTTGAGCATCTTTAGACTTTTTAGTCATAGGGGTTCTGACAGCATCAACTATATAAACATCTCTAATTGGTTCGCCTACTCTCAATGTTTTTCTCCTTTATAACAATCCTACTTTTTCAAAAATTTTCACAAAGAATTTGTTTTGTGCTGCACTTACAAATGGCTGAACTTTCCATCTGTCTGCTCTGCGGAATGAACTGGCAAGTTTAGCTGCAAAGTGTTCATCATTAATTCTTTGTGCTGCATATGCAGAATCGTGGGAATTATCAATAAATAGTTTTGCTTCTTTTGCTACCCAGGAAGTAAGTGGCCTTACCCATGGTTCACTAATTTTATATCTGCCTCTCAAATGTTCTGGAATTGGTTTATCAAAATTACTTGGTCTTTGTGGTTTCTTTGAAAGATCGATTTCTGAGACTTCTCCACGTAAGACTTTTCCAAGGAATGGATATAGTTCATTTTGAAGAACTACAGCATGTGCAAATCCAACATCTTTAGCATCTCTTGCTGTAAGTTTAGGTGCTTTAAGTGGACTTGTAGTAGATAAAATTAATGCCTTAGTCATTTCTTTCCCTACAATTTCAGGAAGATATTCTGTCCCACCCCAAGCTGGATAAATCCCAATACCAAGTTCTGGAAATGCTATGTAGGCACCTATATCTTTTTCTTTTTTATCTGGAGTTCCTACCATAATTCTATAATCACAGGCTATAGCTAACTCTGCTCCTCCACCAACTGCAGCACCATTAATAGCAGCTATTGTAGGAAGTTCAAAAGTACGAATCTTATCCATTACTCTTCTTCCAAATGCTACATATTCTTTCATCTTTTGATCATCGTTTTTTATACTTTGAGCATAATTTAAATCTGCCCCTGAAGAAAATATTTCGCCACCCTGACTTGCGAAAACTATTGCTTTTGCCCCTTTTGCCTTAAGTAAGTCAAGGGAACTTTCTATTCCAAGCAACATTTCAGGACTTAAAGAGTTTTGCATTTGCTGGAGATTTTGAATATGAAGCCTTCCAAGCTCAATAAATCCAATTCCTTCTTGTATATAACTCTTCACCCCTGATAAATTCTCTTCAACCATAAGTCCATTAGGAAGTGATATCCCTAATTCATTTCCATCAGCTTTTTCATTCAAGTTATTTCTAACAAGTTGAATAGAATCCTCTACTCCCATTTGTTTTATAAGTTCAAATGGTCCAATATTCCACCTAAATCCCTGTTTACATGCAAGTTCTATGTCATGGACGCTAGCAAGATCTTCATTTAAAATCTCAGCAGCAATAGCAATATATGCTGCTTTCAATCTGCCACTAATTACTGCTCTTGAATAATTTTCTTTATTTTCTTCCCCATAAACAGGAACAGGCTCCTGTAATTTATAAGGTTCTATTTTAAATGGAAGAATTAGATTTTCTTGATTTATTTCTACATGCTTTAAATATTCATTTACTATTTTTAACTGTGCTTCTGCTTTTTCTTTTACTTCCAATACTCTTTTTGCAGGCTTAAAGAATGAGCCAAGAGTAGAATGATTTTCTACTATAGATGCATATAATCTTTTTTGATTTAATAACCCTTGTGCTTTTAATAACAATCCTAGTTTTTTAGGAGCAAGAGCAAGAAGTTGCTTCATTCCTTTAAAGCCTTTAGCCTGGAGGGCTGGGATCTGATCATCTATTTCTTTAATTTGTTTATATACACCAGCCTCATCTTTAAAAAAACCTAGCTTTGGAGCAGCATCAAATTGTGTTTTGGCTTTTGAAGTTTTTACATTAATTTGTTTCTCATAAAATGTTTCAAGAAAAACCTGATCTATCAAATCTGAATTATGCCCTTCATCTGCCATCTTTGCTGCTTCATTTAAAACTCCTACAAGTATTCTATTTGCAACTGCCCCAGGAGAATCTTTCCAGACTACAATAGGCTGTTTTCCCATAGAATAAGCAAGGTCACGCATTGCTTCTATAACTCTTAGATCTGTTTTTTCAGTAGCAATGATTTCAACTAGAGGATTTCTGTCAGCCGGGTAAAAGAAATGAAATCCAACAACATTCTCTGGATGATCTACCCTTTCTGCAATTTCAGTTAAACCTAATGAAGATGTATTAGAAGCTAATATTGCACCTTCTTTTAAAGCAAGATCAAAAAATTCAAAAGCATTTTGCTTAAACTTCAATGACTCTGGACCAGCTTCAATTACCAGAGTAGCTTCTCCATAATCTCTTCTAACTCTCTGGTCAGATATGCTTTTATCAAGGAAATCACTAACAATCTGTTCTGCAACTTCTCTACCGCCCTTATGAGCACTAGCAATGTCAGCAAACGGTTCTCTATTTGAAAAAACAACTGGAGAACCAATTAAGCCACCTCTATTGATTTCTTTTTGAACCTGTGGAGAGAGCTTATTAACACTTACCGCTTTTGCCTGCATTCTATGTACAGCTGTTTGTGAACCTGCAAGAGCCTTTAAATCTATATCCTGTCTTAAAGTACCTGCTCCTGCTCTGGTTGTAGCATTTACAATACCTTCACCCATTGTCCCTCTGGCACCTAAAACAATAGCTTTGTTTTTTCCTACAAACTTCTGAAATTTTTCTAAACCAGCAAACAATGACAATCCGCTTAATCTCTCATCAAATGTATTTATTGTGTTAGCCATATTTTTTCCCTTATTAAACCGCCATATTTGCCATGCTATTCTTTAAATCTTCATCACCAGCTCTGTGAATACTCCTATATAAATCTGCATTGCTCATAAAGGGTTCTTCTATGCTTCTTTGTTCTTTTAACTCTCCTTCTGCTACTTTAATATAAGCATTTGCAATTGTATCCGGATACAGATCTTTTGCTGGAATAATTCCTTTTACAAACATTGGTTTTTTCTCATATTTCATGTTGTCAATGAATTGTTGTAGAGCCAAAATCTTATGTTCATAAGGATTCTTTTCTCCAGGTTTTAATTCAGAGACTTTTTGTCTTAAATCTTTTAGCTTAAACAATACTGCTGAAGCTTGATAAATATCAATAACTTCATTTGCAAGCTTAATAAGTTCTTTTTGCTTTAGCATAGTCTTACTACCATTCATAAGACCTAATGTTCGAACTCTGGTAGAAAATGCTTTTGTTTTATTTTGCAACCATAACCAATCCATTAAATCTAAACCACCAGATTCATATTTGAATGTTGTAATTCCAAGCTTGCCTAGAGCAATAGGATTCAATCCAGCCTTCAATGCAGGTTTTGCACTTACTCCTACAAGATGTTGTTTTAGAGCTTCATTTACTCCTTCTACAATAATAGGCACCCACATGTCACGCATCATAAGCTCAGCAGGAAAACCTTTCATTAAACTCTGTCCACCAAACATCCTGGCTGCAATCTTTGTAACATCTCCTGCTTCTTCAGTAGCAAGTGCTTTAATAGCTGCACACTCAGCAATGATATTCATATGAGGGTAAGTATCAATAAGTTTTGATGTAAGCTCCACTGCAGCATCTAAAGCTTCTGTTCTTACTGCCATCTCAGAAATATATTCTTTTACCTGCGGCAGATCAGCAAGCCTTCCACCATGTTCATCAAATCTCTGTCTTTGAATAGCTTCAAGCACTGCCATATTAAATGCTGTTTTTGCAGCTTCAGCACAAAATGCACCAAATCCAGCACGTCCAGTATTTAAGCTATTAAATATAACCTTTGTTCCTTCACCAACATCACCAAGGATATTACTTACACCATATTCATTCTTTTCTGAAATTTCAAGATTATGAAACTCTATATAAGCTTGGTTACTTCCTCTGATACCACTAAGCTCAAGAGGTTTTGAAATATAAAGCCCTTCTTTTTCCAGCTCTTTTCTTTTTCTGTTAATATCCTCTGCCGTATCAGTAAGCCTGAACGGTAGTTCTTTGATAAACACTGTAGGTTTTAATTCCGGTCCACCATCATCTACTTTTGCAAAAATAAGCATTACCGATGACTTGTGTGTATTAGTTATAAATATTTTAGAGTTATTAGAAGTTGGGCTATTTAAAACAAATTTGTTTCCAACTTTTTTTGCAATCACTGCTGAATTACTAATAGCATCTGTACCTGAACCTCTTTCAGTAAGTGCAAAGGAAACCAATCCTTCACCTTTTGCAATTTTAGGCAAATAATATCTTTTTTGATCAAAGTTTCCATAATACTCAAATGGTTTTGAACCCAATGTACTATGTGCACTGATAATTCCCGAAATAGTTCCTGAGTAAGTATGAATAAGAGTTCTTAAAATGGCATCATATTCTCTTTGATTAAATCCCATTCCACCAAATTGCTTTGGAATTTTTAATCTGTTTAATCCAAGGTCAACTAATCTTTGATAGACTTCTGGCTGAACATACATCTCTTCATCTATTTGAAAAGGATCTATAAGTGCTTTTTCAAGATTACCAAAGTTTATTTTTAATTCACTCATCCATTCTTTAACTTCATTATCTGGATTTTGAAGTCTTGTCTTAGCTGCTGATTCTGACATTGCCCATCTTGCAGTGTTATAGTCAAATTCCCTTTTTAGATTTGGAGCAACATCATCGGGGCTTGCACCAAAGCCTTTTAGCCAGCTGTTAAGGACAGTACTGTTTTGTCTCATTCCATCTGAAACAAGAGCATTATATGCACTTATTTCTTTTTGTCTTTTTGGAGTTAAATTATTATTGTAAGCAGTAGCAAGCTTATTAAGTCTCAATACCCCACCAGATGCAGCATCCTGAATAATGCCATTTTCTCCGGTCCCAAGCATTCCACCACTTTTTGCCATGAGCTTTCTTACAAGCTCACCTTGGTTCTGCTGTTCTTTTGATAAAGATCCTCCCAAATATGAAGGTAAATATAACTGTCCTGGGGAATATGACTTAAATGCTTTATCTAGTTCTAATATCAGTGACATACTACTAAATGCCTCCACTTATGGGTAAACTGTTTTCTACTTTGTTTCTAAAATATTGTGGAAAATTGTACTCAAAAAAAAATTAAACTAAAATATCTTGTATGATCTTTGTTACTGAAATGTTACAAAGATCTATAATTCAATAAAATTTCTTATAAAAAGGATTAAAGTATTTTTTTTATTTATCATAATCATGTATTTGTAGATACTGCGAACATCAATCTGACAGACAATTTTAATCAAATTAAAATTTCTCTAATGTTAAAAACAAGCATCTTGTGTACAATTGCAATCTGAGAAAATATTTAAGAACTTTAATTAAAAATGGTTAGCAAATCCCAATGGAAAAAATTTAAAGCTGAGCAAAAATTACATGCTCAAGGACCAACTTCTACTCCTAGTCAAGCTCAACCTGCTCAAGATCCAAAAAAGATAGAACCAGCAACAATACCTCAAGGATTATCTTCTAAACCAGCAATAACTCCTGCTCTCTTAAGCTTACAAAATGCTACTGATTTTCCAAACAAGTTACATAACACTGTTCTTGATAAAAACTATTTTGAGGCATTTGCTCTAATTAATACTGCAATTGGCTTAAAGCTTTCTGAACTAAAAGAAGAAGGGGTCTTAAAAGATATCCGTACCACAATAGCCGGGCTAACCGATCAACATTCTCCTAAAACAAATACTGAAAGTGTAAAAGCAGGAATAAGTTTAATCAAAAAGTGTGCTGAACTTGGGATTATTTATGAACCAGATGCTGATAACGCCAGGGTAACACAGACAGCAATTGGAGTTGGACAAAATTATTGTCCTGCTGATACTGCTTATGCAATTATTGAAATTCAAAAAGCCGGGAAACTCCTTATCCTACCTTCTACAATAAAAGTAACTGTTGATAAACTCCAATTCAAAAATGCAACCCCTGAAAACACAAAAGCATGCAGAGATCTTGTAATTCATGCCCTTGATCACTTCTTAGATAAAGATGTAGATGATGATATAGCTTTGGTAAGTAGATCTTTGCAGAAACTTGGAAATCCAAACATATTACCAGGAGAAGAAAATTTACTTGATGTTGCAAATAGAATTACTGCCGGTTATGAAATTGCTGAAACTGCTTTAAATAAACAATTCACATTTGTGCCAGAAAAAAGAGGTACCAGACTTGATTGTTTTATAGATGATTTAAGAAAAGCAGCTATAAAACTTAGATTGCTTGGTGATGTTATTAAATCAGGAAACTCAACTCCAAGAATAAGAACAAATATTTCTTTACAGCAAGATGAACTAAAAGCTATAAACCTAAAGCAGGATTCAGAAACTGGTGAACAATTAATTCAACTCTCTGACAAACTATTACTAAAAGCAGTAAGATTGGCTAATAATGGGCTTCCTGCAAAACAAGCTACTTTTGCAAACACTATTTTAAGCACCATTAAAGAATGTGAACCTGACATTTCAGTTAAAGATGCCCAGGAAATTGCAGCTTTAGCAAAGAACTTAATTGATGGAAAAGGGGAACGACCAAATCCAAAAACCATTGAAATGATAGCTACATACTTAGCAAGCCAAAAAAATGGCGAGCTTTCTGCCATTGAACTTACTGTAACAGCCTATAGAAAAGGGAAAGATTTTGAGTTTATGCCTCAATCATTTGGCTTTATTTGTACAAAAACAAAAAATATTATTCTTAGTGGTGCATTAAAAGAAGAGTGGGCTCACTTAGCCGCAGTAAAGGGGAAATCAAATTTATCAAGAAACGTTAGTGTAACAGAAG